>JAHEDO010000119.1 GCA_024641185.1 Burkholderiaceae bacterium
CACTCCGTCGAAGAAAAGCGTGAAGACTCCGACCGACCGCCCCTTGTACTCGAGCGGGACCGCCACCGTTCCGGTGCACACCTTCTTGAAGAAAGCGTCGACCGCGAGCTTGCCGCAGCGGGCAGGGTCATCGGCAACCTGCACCCCATCGCCACGCAAGGCATCGCCGCAGACCCCGCAGGGGTCGATCAGGGCCTCGCGCGCGAGGACCTCCTCGGGCAATCCCCAGGCGGCGACCAGCCGCAGCTTGTCGCCGTCGGGTGACAGCGCACGCACGGCGCCGGCGTTCGCACCGGCCAGCCGCACGACCGTGACGAGAAAGGCATCGAGCATCGAGCTCGGGCCGCTGTTGTCAATGCCCTTCGCGGTGCCGACTGCCGGGGCCGGGCGCCGGTCGACGAGCGGAATCGCGGATGCCGCCGGTTCATTGGCTGGCGCCGCACGATCCACGCGCGCGGCAGCTTCCCGCGGCAAATTGTCCGCCGTTGCGAAACGGACCGTTCCGGATGCCGGTGCGGTCATTCAGTCTCCCGTCGAACCCTGTCAGCGCGGCGTGCCACGCGATGGACGAAATTGCTGGCGCGCTGTCGCCGCTGCGGGTGTCAGTGCGTCATTGCTGCGATGCACAACAAGCCGTGCGAATGTGTCGCTACGCGTCTCATTGGAATATTACACGTCGATCCCCCAAACGGATAATGCGCCTCCCCCCCGTCTTGCTTATAGACAGGGCCGGGTGCCGATTGCCTAATAGTGCCGGGGGGATCGATGGTGCCGATCGCGCCGCCGGGCATTCGGGCGGACGGGGTCGGCTGTCGGTGTCTGATCCTGCCGCAAGCCACCGCCTTCCGAGATGCCGCCAGAGCCGATACACGACCCGACCGCAGGCCCGCTGCCAGGCGCGCGCACCGAAGTCCGCAACACGACCTGCTACATGTGCGCCTGCCGCTGCGGCATCCGCGTGCACCTGCGCGACGGCGAGGTTCGGTACATCGAGGGCAATCCCGATCACCCGCTGAACCAGGGCGTGATATGTGCCAAGGGCTCGTCGGGAATCATGAAGCAGTACTCGCCTGCGCGGTTGACCAAACCGCTGCTGCGCAAGGCCTCGGCCGACCGGGGCGCCGGCGAGTTCGACGAGATCTCCTGGGAGCAGGCCTACGCGCTGCTGGAGGAGCGGCTCGCGAAGATCCGGTCGACCGACCCGAAGAAGTTCGCGCTGTTCACCGGCCGCGACCAGATGCAGGCGCTCACCGGCATGTTCGCGCGCCAGTTCGGCACGCCGAACTATGCCGCGCACGGGGGCTTCTGCTCGGTCAATATGGCCGCCGGCATGATCTACACGATCGGCGGATCGTTCTGGGAATTCGGCGGCCCGGATCTGGAGCGTGCGAGGCTGTTCGTGATGATCGGCACCGCCGAGGACCATCACTCGAACCCGCTGAAGATCGCGATCTCCAAGTTCAAGCGCGACGGCGGCCGCTTCATCTCGATCAACCCGGTGCGCACCGGCTATTCGGCGATCGCCGACGAATGGATTCCGATCAGGCCCGGCACCGACGGCGCGCTGCTGCTGGCGTTGATCCACGAACTGATCGCGCTCGGCCTCTACGACCGCGAGTTTCTCGTGCGCAACACCAATTCGGGTCAGTTGGTGAACATGAACGAGGCCGACGACGAGTACGGCATGTTCGTGCGCACCGAGGTGCCCGGCGAAGAGGGCTGCCTCGACCCCCAGAACAAGCTGTGGTGGGACCGGGTGACGGACCGGCCGGTGCTCACGCATTCGGAAGGCGCCGACCCGTTCCTGCACGGCGAGTTCAGGCTTTCGGACGGCACGCAGGTCAAGCCCGCGTTCCAGCTGCTGCGCGATCGCGTCGCCAGCTACACGCCCGAATGGGCGGCCGGGATCACCGGGATCCCCGCTGAAACGATCCGCAGGCTGGCCCACGAGATGGGCATCACCGCGCGCGACCAGAAGATCGAACTGCCGATCGCGTGGACCGACGCGTGGGGCAAGGAGCACGACACGGTCATCGGCAACCCGGTCGCGTTCCACGCGATGCGCGGACTCGCCGCGCACTCCAACGGTTTCCAGACAATCCGTTCGCTCGCGATCCTGATGACGCTGCTGGGCACGATCGACCGCCCCGGCGGTTTTCGGCACAAGGCCCCGTTTCCCCGGCCGATCCCGCCGTGCGCGAAGACGCCCAACACCCCGCTGGCGGTGCGCCCGAATTCCCCGATGGACGGGATGCCGCTGGGCTGGCCCGCCGAGCCGGACGACCTGTTCGTCGACGACGACGGCAAGCCGGTGCGGATCGACAAGGCGTTCTCCTGGGAATACCCGCTGTCGGTGCACGGAATGATGCACAACGTGATCACCAACGCGTGGCGCGGAGACCCGTACCCGATCGACACGCTGATGATCTTCATGGCGAACATGTCGTGGAACTCGACGATGAACACGTCGCAGGTCCGCCAGATGCTCAACGACCGCGGCGAGGACGGCGAATACAAGATCCCGTTCATCGTCGTCTCCGACGCGTTCCAGTCCGAGATGACCGCCTTCGCCGACCTCGTCCTGCCGGACACGACCTACCTCGAGCGCCACGACGTGATGTCGATGCTCGACCGGCCGATCTCCGAGTTCGACGGCCCGGTGGACGCGGTGCGCATCCCGGTGCTGCCGCCGACCGGCGAATGCCGGCCTTTCCAGGAAGTGCTGATCGAGCTGGGCACCCGGCTGCGCCTGCCGGCCTTCGTGCGCGGCGACGGGTCGCGCAAGTATCGCGACTACCCGGACTTCATCATCAACTACGAGACCGAGCCCGGGTCCGGCATCGGCTTTCTCTCCGGCTGGCGCGGCAAGGGGGGTGAAAAGTTCCTGCGCGGCGAGCCGAACCCGCGGCAATGGGAGATGTACGCCCAGAACAACTGCGTCTACCACCACAAGCTGCCGCCGTCGTACCAGTACATGCGCAACTGGAACAAGGGCTACCTCGAGTGGTCGCTGCGCAACCGCATCACGCGCTACGCCGAGCCGATCCTGATCCACGTGTATTCGGAAGTGCTGCAGAAGTTCCGACAGGCCGCCCAGGGCAAGGGCATATCGCGCAGGCCGCCGGCGCACCTGCGCAAGCGGATCATCGAGTTCTTCGACCCGCTGCCGTATTACTACGAGCCGCTCGAGGCCCAGCGCACCGACCGGGTGCGCTACCCGCTCAGCGCGATCACGCAGCGGCCGATGGCCATGTACCACTCCTGGGATTCCCAGAACGCGTGGCTGCGCCAGATCCACAGCCACAACTGTCTGTATGTGAACCCGCGCGTGGCGCGCGCCAGCGGCATCGAGGACGGCGGCTGGATGTGGGTCGAGTCCCAGTGGGGGCGCGTACGCTGCCAGGCGAGCTACTCGGAGGCGGTCGAACCCGGCACCGTCTGGACCTGGAACGCGATCGGCAAGGCGTCCGGCGCCTGGGGGCTCGCGCCCGACGCCAACGAAGCGCGCCGCGGCTTCCTGCTCAATCACCTGATCTCCGACGAGCTTCCCGGCGCCGGCGACGAGGGCCAGATGTCGAATTCGGACCCGATCACCGGGCAGGCCGCCTGGTACGACGTCCGGGTGCGCATCTACCCGGCCGAGAGCGGCGAGCCGGAACAGTCCTGGCCGCAGTTCGACACGGTGCCAGCAGCCCCGGGCACGAAGGCCGCCCGGCCGCGCTGGCGCGCGTATTTCGCCGGAGGCGCGAAATGACGCAACTCGCCCTCGTGATCGACCTGAACGTCTGCGTTGGCTGCCACGCCTGCGTGACCAGCTGCAAGCAGTGGAACACCTCCGGTGCGGCCGGTCCCCTCTCGGACCAGAACCCTTACGACGCCGACCCCACCGGCACCTTCTTCAACCGCGTGCAGACCTTCGAGGTCGGCGAATATCCGAACACCCAGACGGTCCACTTCCCGAAATCCTGCCTGCACTGCGAAGACCCGCCCTGCGTTCCGGTGTGCCCCACCGGCGCCAGCTACAAGCGCGCCGAGGACGGCATCGTGCTGGTCGACTACGACAAGTGCATCGGTTGCAAGTACTGTTCGTGGGCCTGCCCCTACGGCGTGCGTGAGCTCGATGCCGAGCGCAAGGTGATGACCAAGTGCACGCTGTGCGTGGACCGTGTCTACGACGACGCGCTGCCCGCCGCCGAGCGCAAGCCCGCCTGCGTGCTTGCCTGCCCGACCAGTGCGCGCCTTTTCGGCGACATCCACGACCCCGACTCGGCCGTTTCGGAGGCGATCCGCGAGAACGCCGGGTACGCGCTGATGCCGGAGTGGGGCACGCACCCGTCGAATCACTACCTGCCGCGCCGCCGAACCGCGATGCGCTTCCATCCCGACGAGCTGGCTCGCGCCGACAACCCGCTGAAGGCAGACGGACTGCTGCCCCGGCCGGCCAAGGGCGAGCCCACGCTCGACGACGTCGCGTCCTGGTAGCCGGGCAGAGCATCGATGCGTCCCGACCTCTCGGTGATTCTCCTGACCACGCTGATCGGCGCGGGCCAGGGACTGTTCCTCGCGGTCTTCACCGCGCAGAGCTACGCGCTGCTCGACCTGCTGCCCACGCAGGACGGGCGCAGCTTTCACGCGACGGGCAGCCTCATTGCGCTCGCGCTCACCGCGGCGGGGCTCGCGAGTTCGTTCTTCCACCTCGGACGCCCCGAGCGCGGATGGCGGGCAGCCGCGCAGTGGAGGACCTCGTGGCTGTCGCGCGAGGTGATCGCGCTTCCCGCGTTCATGGGCGCCACGTTCGTCTACGGCGTCGCGCACTGGTACGGCTGGCGGCCGGTGCTCGCCGACCTCCCGGGTGGGATCCCGCTCGACTTCACGCTGGCGGCCGGGGTGCTGACAACGCTGCTCGCGTTCACCCTCTTCGTCTGCACCGGAATGATCTACGCCTGCCTCCCGTTCCTGCAGGAGTGGCGCAGTCCGCTGACGGTGATCAACTTCGTGCTGCTCGGCGGCGCGTCCGGATTCACGCTCGCAGCGGCGTTCTCGGTCGGGGCCGCGCCCGAATTGACGCGCTTCTTCACCGCCTGGGCGCTGATTCTCACGCTGCTCGGGATGGGCGGCCGCGGCGCTTCGCTGGTGCGCAACCGCCGGCTCAGGCCGAGGTCGACGCTGCAGACAGCCATCGGCATCAAGCACCCCCGGATCGTGCAGAAGTCCATGGGCTTCCAGGCAGGTTCGTTCAACACCCGGGAGTTCTTCCACGGCCGCTCGGCCGGCGCGCTGCGCTGGGTCCGGTGGGCGTTCCTAGCCGCCGCCTTCGTCGTGCCGGCGCTGCTGCTGGCCGGCGCGCTGCGCCAGCCGAGCGCAGTGCTGCTCGCGCCCGCGTTCATGGTCCAGTTCGCCGGGCTGATGGCGGAGCGCTGGTTCTTTTTCGCGGAGGCGAACCACCCGCAGAACCTCTATTACCAGGCGGTCGCGTGAACGCTTGCGAAGCGTCAATGATCTTTGCCTGCGGTTTGGGTATGTTGATCGGTTCGTACAATGAACAGGTCGCGACCGCGCGCCCGAAACCAACCGGGCGCACGTTCGGCACGACCGAGCTCGGAGGAGAATTCAAGAATGCCGCTCGTTAACCCGCACGGAAGCGCGGATCTGCTGCCCCTGCTGCTCGAGGGCGACGCCCTTGCGACAGAGCGCCAGCGCGCGCAGACACTGCCCAAGCTTCGGGTGAGTTCGCGCGAGAAGGGCGACCTGATCATGATGGGCATCGGTGGCTTCACGCCGCTCGAAGGCTTCATGACCCGCGCCGACTGGGAGAGCGTGTGCGACGGCATGCACATGACCAGCGGGCTGTTCTGGCCCATCCCGATCACGCTTTCGGCAGACCAGTCGAGCGTCGCGTCGATTCCCACCGGCACCGATGTCGCGCTGGTCGACCCCGACGACGGATCGGTGCTCGCGACGATGAAGATCACGGAAAAATACGAGATCGACAAGGCGCACGAGTGCGCGACGGTCTTCGGGACCACAGACCTCGAGCACCCCGGCGTCAAGATGGTCATGGAGCAGGGCGACGTGAATCTCGCCGGTCCGGTCAAGTTGCTGTCGACGGGCGGGTTCCCGGAAAAGTACGGCGACCTCTTCATGACCCCGGCGCAGACGCGCGCGCTGTTCGCGTCGCTGGGCTGGTCGAAGATCGCGGCGTTCCAGACCCGCAATCCGATGCACCGCTCGCACGAGTACCTGGCCAAGGTCGCGATCGAGGTCTGCGACGGCGTCCTCGTGCACTCGCTGCTCGGCGCGCTGAAGCCGGGCGACATTCCCGCAGAGGTTCGCACCCGCGCGATCAACGTGCTGGTCGACGGTTACTTCCAGGGCAAGACTATCGTGCAGGCCGGCTATCCGCTCGACATGCGCTACGCCGGTCCGCGAGAGGCGCTGCTGCACGCACTGTTCCGGCAGAACTACGGCTGCTCGCACCAGATCGTCGGGCGCGACCACGCGGGCGTCGGCAGCTACTACGGCCCGTTCGATGCCCACCACGTCTTCGATCACCTGCCCAAAGACGCGCTGGAGACCCAGCCGCTGAAGATCGACTGGACCTTCTGGTGCTACAAGTGCGGCGGCATGGCGTCCGCGCGAACCTGCCCGCACGACGACGCCGACCGCCTGCTGGTCTCGGGCACCAAGCTTCGCAAATGGCTGTCCGAGGGCTCGGAAGTGCCGGCCGAGTTCAGCCGCCTCGAGGTGCTCGAGGTCCTTCGCGAGTATTACGCGGGCCTCGAGGCCTCCGAAAAAGTGGAAGTTAAGCTTTCCGGACACTCGGCGCGCTGAAACAAATCGACAAATGCCGATCAACAGACTCTAATTTTGATGAACGACTCACTTTTCTGAAGGAGGAGCAATGCCAACCTTTGTGCGTACCGACAAGTGCGACGGCTGCAAGGGGCAGGACAAGACTGCCTGCATGTACATCTGTCCGCACGACCTGATGATGCTCGACAAGGACGGCTCGCAGACCGGCCACGCGATGAAGGCGTGGAACCAGGAGCCCGAGCAGTGCTGGGAGTGCTATTCGTGCGTGAAGATCTGCCCGCAGAACGCGATCGAGGTCCGTCACTACGCGGACATCGTGCCGCTGGGCGGCTCGGTGCAGCCGCTGCGGGGATCGGACTCGATCATGTGGACGATCAAGTTCCGCAACGGGACGATGAAGCGCTTCAAGTTCCCGATCCGCACCACGAGCGAGGGCTCGATCGATCCCTACGGCGGCAAGGAGACGGCCAAGCTCGCCGACATCACGAAGTCGGGCTTCTTCACCGCCTCGGGCGGTTACCGCGCCGGCAAGGCGGACGAGCTCATCCGGCGCAAGTGAGCGCCGAAGACGAACAAGAGCCATTGACGAATCGAGGTGAATGCAATGACAGAAGGAACTTTTAATAGCCCCAGGATCGTCGAGGAGGAGCTCGACATCCTGCTGATCGGCGGCGGCATGGCCTGCTGCGGCACGGCGTTCGAAATGATGCGCTGGGCGGAGGCCGTCAAGGCCGAGACCGGCGTGGAACTGCGCATCAAACTGGTCGACAAGGCCGCGATGGACCGCTCCGGCGCCGTCGCCCAGGGCCTGTCGGCGATCAACACCTACATCGGCCCCGACATGGACCCGGCCGACTACGCGCGGATGGTCTCCAACGACCTGATGGGGATCACCCGCGACGACCTGGCCTACGACCTGGGTCGCCACGTCGACGAGTCGGTGCACCTGTTCGAGGAATGGGGCCTGCCGATCTGGAAGACCGACGACGACGGCGTGCGCCACGACGGCGCCGAGTCGCAGCGCGAGGGCATTCCCGCCCTGAAGGACGGCGGCAAGCCGGTGCGCTCGGGCAAGTGGCAGATCATGATCAACGGCGAGTCCTACAAGTGGATCGTCGCCGAGGCCGCCAAGAAGGCGCTGGGCCTGTCTCGGATCCAGGAGCGCACCTTCATCGTCAAGCTGGTCAACGACAAGAACGACCCGAGTCGCATCGCCGGCGCGGTCGGCTTCTCGATCCGCGAGAACACCGTCTACGTGTACAAGGCGAAGGCGGTCATGCTCGCCGCCGGCGGCTGCGTGAACCTGTTCCGCCCGCGTTCGGTGGGTGAGGGCACCGGCCGCGCCTGGTACCCGGTGTGGAACGCGGGCTCCACCTACGCGATGGCCGCCGAGGCCGGCGCCGAAATGACGATGATGGAAAACCGCTTCGTCCCGACCCGCTTCAAGGACGGCTACGGCCCGGTCGGCGCGTGGTTCCTGCTGTTCAAGGCCAAGGCCACCAACGCCTATGGCGAGGACTACATGGTCAAGAACAAGGCCATGCTCGACGACTATCCGCCCTACGGCCAGGCCGCGGTGCCGGCATCGTGCCTGCGCAACCACCTGATGCTCAAGGAAATGCGCGATGGCCACGGCCCGATCTACATGGACACGGTGGCCGCGCTGGCGAAGCTGCGCGAGTCGCTGACGCCCAAGGAGGTCAAGCACCTCGAGGCCGAGGCCTGGGAAGACTTCCTCGACATGTGCATCGGCCAGTGCGGAATCTGGGTCGGCGAGAACATCGAACCCGAGAAGAAGAACTCGGAGCTGATGCCTACCGAGCCCTACCTGCTCGGTTCGCACTCGGGATGCTGCGGTATCTGGGTCTCGGGCCCGGAAGACCTGGGCGCACCGACCGCGGAAGACGGTGAACTCGACGGAGTGCCGGCACACCTGCCGCGCGGCTGGAACTGGGGCTACCGGTCGATGACTACGGTCAAGGGCCTGTTCACTGCCGGCGATGGCGTGGGCGCATCGGGCCACAAGTTCTCCTCCGGCTCGCACGCCGAAGGGCGGCTCGCGGCCAAGGCGATGGTCAAGTTCGCGCTCGACAACAAGGACTGGAAGCCTGAGCTCGACACCGCGTCCCAGCAGCTCGCCGACGAGATCTGGCAGCCGGTGCGCACCTTCCTCGAGCACAAGGACTACACGACCGCGATCGACATCAACCCGCACTACATCACGCCCAAGATGCTGCAGTTCCGGCTGCAGAAGATCATGGACGAGTATGTCGCGGGCGTGGCCACGTACTACACGACCAACGAGCACATGCTCAAGGTCGCCGAAGAG
>JAHEDO010000120.1 GCA_024641185.1 Burkholderiaceae bacterium
TCCCATCGTGTTGCAGTGGCCCACCGACGGCGCCGCGGAAGCGACCATCTGCAGGAACTGTTCGTAGTCGATGCGTCCGGCGGCCAGTTCCTGCCTCGCGAACCAGACGACGGTGCCCGAACCCGCCAGCCCGTTGTTGTAGTAGCCGTTGAGCATCGGGCCGCCCGAGAGCACGATCGCCGGGATGTCGACCGTCGCGGCGCCCATCAGCATCGCTGGCGTCGTCTTGTCGCAGCCAGTGGTCAGCACCACGCCGTCGAGGTGGTAGCCGTACAGGATCTCGACCAGCGACAGATACGCGAGGTTGCGGTCGAGCGCGGCCGTCGGCCGCTTGCCGGTCTCCTGGATCGGGTGAACCGGGAACTCGATCGGAATGCCCCCGGAGTCGCGAATCCCGTCACGCACGCGACTCGCCAGATCGAGGTGATGACGGTTGCACGGCGACAGGTCGCTGCCGGTCTGAGCGATCCCGATGATCGGTTTGCCGCTGTTGCGCAACTCATCGAGCGTGAGCCCGAAGTTCATCATGCGCTCGAGGTAGAGCGCGGTCATCCCCGGGTTGTCGGGATTGTCGAACCAGGCGCGTGAGCGCAGCCGCCCCTTCGTCGCCTTCGGATCGTTGCCGTTGCCGCTCATCCCGCTCTCCTTCGCGCCCGCCGCCTGGCCGCCGTCACCGGCCGGGTCAGCACCCCGGCGCAGCCGGCGCCTGCCCCGGTCCGCAAGCCGTCGTGGCTCGCGCTGGCCGCTGCTGCGCTGCACCTTCCAGTGTAGCAACTCGCGCCCGGGCAATCGGGTACGCTACGGACCAGGCAATCCGACGGTCGACGACGTCCTTGGACGAGATTCCCCTCTGGGCGCAGCTTCTCGCGCTGCTGCTGCTGCTGATGCTCTCGGCGTTCTTCTCGATCGCCGAGACCAGCATGATGGCGCTGAACCGCTATCGCCTCGGCCATCTGGTGCGCCAGGGCCGGCGGGGGGCACGGCTCGTATCGGATCTGCTCAAGCAGACCGAGCGGCTGCTCGGCACGATCCTGCTGGGCAACAACGTGGTCAACACCGCGCTGACCGCAATAGTGACTTCGGTGGCGATCAGCGAGTTCGGCAACAACGACAGAACGCTGCTGCTCGCGACCAGTGGCGTCGCACTGCTGATCATCGTGTTCTGCGAAATCACCCCGAAGGTGCTCGGCGCGACCTTTCCCGAGCACGTCGCGCTTCCGGCCGGCTACGTGCTGCGCCCGCTGATGCGGGTGACCGCGCCCGCGGTATGGCTGATCAATCTGCTGGCGAGGCTGCTGTTGAGAGCATTCGGCGTGCGCCCGGGCGAGGATTCGGCGATGCGGATGTCCGCCGAGGAGCTGCGCACGATCGTGCTCGAGACCGGCGCCTTCATGCCGCAGAAGCACCGGTCGATCCTGCTCAATCTGTTCGATCTCGAAAAGATCACGGTCGACGACGTGATGATCCCGCGCAACCGGATCGAGTCGCTGAACATCGCCACCTCTCCCGAGGCGATCCGCGAGCAATTGGCCACCTGCTATCACAACAAGCTGCCGGTGCACGAGGGGGACGTGAACCGGACCGTCGGCGTGCTGCACGTTCGCCGCGCGCTCGCGCTGCTCTCGCGCGACAGCTTCGAAGTCGACGAGTTGCGCGAACTTCTCAGCGAGTCCTACTTCGTTCCGAGCGGAACGCCGGTATTCACCCAGCTGCAGTTCTTCCAGGAGAACCGGCAGCGTCTCGGGCTGGTGGTGGACGAATACGGCGAGGCACTCGGCCTGGTGACACTGGAGGACATCATCGAGGAAATCATCGGCGAGTTCACCACGACGGCGCCGGGGGGCGGCGACGAGCTGCGATGGGGCGAAGCGGACGAAGTGCCGCTCGAGGGTTCGGTGACGCTGCGCGAGCTCAACCGGCGCCTCCACACAGACTTTCCGCTGGATGGACCCAGGACGCTGACCGGCCTGGTGCTCGAGGCTCTGCAGGACATCCCCGAAGGCGAGGTCAGCGTGCGCTTCGGATCCTATGTCGTGGAGGTGGTGCAGATTCAGGACCGCACGATCCGCAGTCTGCGCCTGCGCCGGCTGGGCATGCCGTCGCGCGCCCGCGGTGACGGCGCCGTGTCCTAAATCACCACCGGGCCGCCGTTCATCGGTGCTGCAGCCACCGCTCGTCCAGTCGGCCATTTCCGGTGGTTCTCCCTCCGGCTGGGGCGACGCATCATGAGCAGCACTACACGAGCGACGCCAGGGCCACGGGACGAATATGGCTGTTGTGACACTTCCAACGCATGCGCCGGAGCACATGGTGCTCGCCGGGCTGGCGCGCGCGCTCGTCCAGCATCAGGTCCTGCGTCCTGATCAGGCCGTCGCGATCCAGAAGCGCGCCGACTCGGCGCAGACCCGCTTCATCGACGAACTGATCGCGGAGGGACCGGTCAGCGCGACCCAGCTCGCGCGCTTCTGCGCGGAGACCTTCGGGCACCCCGTGCTCGATCTCGCGGCGATCGACGTGCCGAACCTTCCGGCCGATCTGATCGACCGCAAGCTCGCCGGCGAAACCCGCGTCGTGGCACTGGGCAAGCGCGGCGGCCGGCTTTCGGTGGCGATTTCGGATCCCACCGACCTGCAGACGCTGGATCGGATCAAGTTCCAGACCCAGTCGCAGGTCGATCCGGTCATCGTCGAGCACGACAAGCTGGTGAAGCTGGTCGAGAAGCTCGGCCGGACCGCAGGCGAGCAGCTCGCCGACCTGGTCGACGAAGGCCTGGATCTCGACCTCGGCGGCGAAGACACGGCGACCTCCGTCGACAGCAACGCGGAAGTCGACGATGCGCCGGTCGTGAAGTTCCTGCAGAAGGTGCTGATCGACGCGATTCAATCCGGCGCGTCCGATCTGCACTTCGAGCCCTACGAGAAGTATTACCGGATCCGCATGCGGGTCGACGGTGAACTGCGTGAATTCGCACAGCCGCCGCTCGCGATCAAGGAAAAGCTCGCGTCGCGCATCAAGGTGATCTCGCGGCTCGACATTTCGGAGAGGCGGGTGCCGCAGGACGGCCGGATGAAACTGGTGATCGGCCCGAACCGGGCAATCGATTTCCGGGTGTCGACCCTGCCCACGCTGTTCGGCGAGAAGATCGTGATGCGGATCCTCGATCCGTCGTCCGCGAAACTGGGGATCGAGGCGCTGGGCTACGAGCCGGACCAGAAGCAGATCATGCTGGACGCGATCCACCGGCCCTACGGAATGATCCTCGTCACCGGCCCGACGGGCTCGGGCAAGACGGTGTCGCTGTATACCTGCCTGAATCTGCTCAACGAACCGGGGATCAATATCTCCACCGCCGAGGACCCGGCCGAGATCAATCTTCCCGGAGTGAACCAGGTCAACGTCAACGACAAGGCCGGGCTGACCTTCGCGACCGCGCTGCGTTCGTTTCTGCGGCAGGATCCGGACGTGATCATGGTCGGCGAGATCCGCGACCTGGAGACCGCCGACATTGCGATCAAGGCGGCGCAGACCGGGCACATGGTGCTGTCGACGCTGCACACGAACGACGCGCCGACCACGCTGACCCGAATGATGAACATGGGCGTCGCGCCGTTCAACATCGCCTCATCGGTGATCCTGATTACCGCGCAGCGCCTGGCCAGGCGCCTTTGCTCCTGCAAACAGCCACTCGAGTTCGACGAGGACGCGCTGCTTCGGGCCGGCTTCCTGGAGTCCGACCTGGACGGATCATGGAAGCCGTTTCGCCCGATCGGCTGCGACCGGTGCAGCGGAAGCGGCTACAAGGGCCGTGTCGGCATCTATCAGGTGATGCCGATCACCGAGGACACGCAGCGGATCATCCTTGGCAACGGCAACTCGCTGCAGATCGCCGAGCAGGCCAAGCGCGAGGGTGTTCGCGACCTCAGGCGCTCTGGGCTGATCAAGGTGATCCAGGGCGTCACGACGATCGAGGAAGTCCTCGGCGTCACCAACGAATAGCAGCAATACGGGGCACATCACCATGGCGACAAAAGCAATCGCACGCACACCGATCCGGGAAGCAAGCTTCGCATGGGAGGGGCGCGACCGCTCGGGCAAGACGGTGCGCGGAGAGATGCGCGCAGGCGGCCAGGCGATCGTCAACTCGGCGCTTCGGCGCCAGGGCATCCTTGTCACGAAGATCAAGAAGCGCCGCTACGGCGGGGGCAAGCGGATCCGCGACAAGGACATCACGCTGTTCACCCGCCAGCTCTCGACGATGCTGCGCTCCGGCGTGCCGATGCTGCAGTCCTTCGACATCGTCGCCAAGGGTTCGTCGAATGGCGCGGTCTCCAAGCTGTTCACCGACATCCGCGCCGACGTCGAGACCGGGACCGCGCTTTCGCAGGCATTCCGCAAGTACCCGCTCTACTTCGATTCGCTGTACTGCAACCTGGTCGGCGCCGGCGAGCAGGCGGGCATCCTTGACGACCTGCTGGACCGCCTCGCCACGTACAAGGAGAAGATGCAGGCGATCCGCGGCCAGATCAAGTCCGCGCTGTTTTACCCGAGCGCGGTGCTGCTGGTGGCAGCGGTGGTCGTCACCGTCATCATGCTGTTCGTCGTGCCGGCATTCAAGCAGGTGTTCGAGAGCTTCGGCGCGGGCCTGCCCGCGCCCACGCAGATGGTGATTGCGCTCTCGGACTTCTTCGTCGACTACTGGTACCTGATGTTCGGGGCCGTCGGCGGAGCGGCCTACTTCTTCATGCAGGCGCTCAGGCGATCGCAGAAGGTGCAGATGGCGGTCGATCGCGCGATACTGAAGTTGCCGATCATCGGCCCGGTGCTCCGGAAGGCGACGATCGCTCGCTGGCTGCGCACGCTGTCGACGATGTTCGCGGCCGGCGTTCCGCTGGTCGAGGCGCTCGATTCGGTCGGCGGGGCGTCGGGCAACCACGTCTACCTGATGGCCACGAAGAAGATTCAGCAGGAGGTCGCGACCGGCACCAGCCTGACGATCGCGATGCAGAATTCGGCGGTGTTTCCGAACATGGTGCTGCAGATGTCGTCGATCGGCGAGGAGTCCGGATCGCTCGACTCGATGCTGTCCAAGGCCGCCGACATCTTCGAGCGCGAGGTCGACGAGGCGGTCGCGAGCCTGTCCAGCCTGCTCGAGCCGCTGATCATGGTGGTGCTGGGCGTGCTCATCGGCGGACTGGTGATCGCGATGTATCTGCCGATCTTCAAGCTGGGTCAGGTAGTCTAGCGCCCGTCGCAACCACGGGTCGCAAGACAGATGGGGTTCCTTGCTCTGCTGGCGGAGTCGCCGGAGCTTTCGGTCGGCCTGGCGTTGGCGGTCGGTCTGGCCATCGGCAGCTTCCTGAACGTCGTCATCCTGCGCGTGCCAAGGATGATGGAGAACGAGTGGAACCAGCAGGCCGCCGAGGTCCGCGGCGAGCCGGCGCCGGACCTCGCGACGTTCAACCTGGTCACGCCGCGCTCTCAATGCCCGTCCTGCGGTCACCAGATCACCGCGCTCGAGAACGTGCCGGTGCTGAGCTGGCTGTTCCTGCGCGGCCGCTGCTCGGGATGCGGCACGCGGATCTCGGCACGGTACCCGATGGTGGAACTCGCCACCGGGCTGCTCAGCGCGGTGGCCGTCTGGCGCTTCGGCGCCACCGCGGCCGGACTGGGCGCGCTGCTGCTCACGTTCACGCTGATCGTGCTGACCTTCATCGACTTCGATACCCAGCTGCTGCCGGATGACATCACACTGTCGCTGCTCTGGCTCGGACTGCTGTTCAATCTCTGGGGCGTATTCGCCCCCCTGCAGGCCGCAGTGATCGGTGCCATCGCTGGCTACCTGCTGCTGTGGTCGGTCTACTGGCTGTTCAAGCTGGCCACCGGGCGCGAGGGGATGGGGTACGGCGACTTCAAACTGCTCGCCGCGCTCGGGGCGTGGTTCGGCTGGCAGGCGCTGCCGGCGATCATTCTGCTGGCGTCCGTCGTCGGCGCCGCGGTGGGCATCGCGCTGATGGTGCTGCGGCGGCACGGTCGCGAGGTGCCGATTCCCTTCGGTCCCTATCTCGCCGGTGCGGGCCTGCTGACGCTGTACTTCGGCGCGCCGTTGTCCGCCTATTTCGGCATCGCCTGAGCGGCGCCGCCTCTGCTATCTTGCGGGCCATGGAAACTCCCGGCCCGCGGCCCGCGCTCCTCGTCGGACTGACCGGCGGCATCGGCAGCGGCAAAAGCACCGTCGCTGATCGCTTCGCGGACCTGGGCGTTCCGCTGGTCGACACCGACGTGATCGCGCACGAGCTGACCGCGCCCGGAGGCGCGGCGATCGCCGCGATCCGCGAAGCCTTCGGGCCGGAAGTCATCGCCGCGGACGGGCGGCTCGACCGCGCGGCGATGCGAGAGCGCGCCTTCGCCGACCCGAGCGCACGCAGGCAACTCGAGGCGATCCTGCACCCGATGATCCGCGCCGAGACGATGCGCGGGATCGCCGCGGCCGCACAACGGCCCTACGTCATCGTCGTCGTTCCCCTGCTGGTGGAGTCCGGCGCCTGGCGCAGCTGGCTGGACCGGGTGCTCGTCGTCGACTGTCCGGTCGAGGTCCAGATCGAGCGAGTGATAAGGCGCAGCGCCCTGCCGCGCGCGCAGGTCGAGGCGATCATCGCGGCCCAGGCCTCGCGCGAGCAGCGCCTGCAGGCCGCCGATGACGTGGTCGACAACGGGGGCGACCCTTCGCTGATCGAATCGCAGGTCCATGCGCTTCACGCCCGCTACATGGAACTGGCCGAAAGGACGAGCGACGCGCCACGCTGAGGCGTCCCATCGACGGACCGTTCCCGTCCCGGCCCACGCGGCGCCGGGAGGCGCGCGTGCGCCGGGCGCTTGGTTTGTCAAGCGATGCCGTTTCCTTCACAATGCCCCGGACCCTTTGGCCAGACTGAAAGACGCAGGATCGACGGTTTGATCCTCTACGAATACCCTCTGAACGAACGCATCCGGACGCTGCTGCGTCTAGAGGATCTGTTCGAGCGCCTGGATTTTTTCGCCCGTCGCGAGCATCCGCTCGACCACCACGTCGCGCTCACGACGCTGTTCGAGATCCTGGATATCGTCTCGCGCGCGGACATGAAGTCCGACCTGCTGCAGGAAATGGACCGCCAGAGGCAGACGCTCGCCCAGTTCCGCAGCAACCCGAACGTCGCGACCGACACGCTCGACCAGATCCTGGGCCAGATCGATACGGCGTGGACCAGCCTGAACGCGCTGGCCGGCAAGACCGGCCAGCACCTGCGCGACAACGAATGGCTGATGAGCATCCGCAGCCGCACGATCATCGCCGGCGGCGCCTGCGAGTTCGACCTGCCTTCGTATTACGCCTGGCAGCACCGCCCGACGGACGTCCGCCAGCGTGACATCGCCACCTGGGCCACGCCGTTCAGGCCGCTGTACGACAGTCTGTCGATCGTGCTGCGCCTGCTGCGCGAAAGCGCTCAGCGCTCGACGCTGACCGCACAGCAGGGCGGTTTCCAGCAGCCGCTGGGCGGGCGCACCTTCCAGATGGTCCAGGTCAGGCTCGACCCGACCACCGGCGCGATCCCCGAGATCAGCGCCAACAAGTATCTGCTCTGGATCCGCTTCACCGCCCAGGACGGCGACCTGCGTCCGCGGCCGTTCGAAGGCAGCGTGCAGTTCGAGCTGTCGCTGTGCAATCTGTGATGAACCCGTCTCGGGCAACGGCACCGATCGTCGACTGCCCCGCCTGCGGGCGCAAGGTCGCCTTCGAGCCCGCGAATCGCTGGCGGCCCTTCTGCTCGCAGCGCTGCAAGACGGTGGATCTCGGCGCCTGGGCCAGCGATGCCTACGTGGTCAGCGCGAAGGCGTCGGAGGAAACCGGCCGTGAAGACGACGCCGGCCCGGACGCTGTGCCGCCGCGAATGCTCGACTAGCTACCGTTCACGGCTCGCCGCCGCCACTGGGTGGCCTCGGGCCGCACCTGCCACGCGAATCGGGCAAATCACCCGTCGCGGCTCAAGTACCCTGGATCACCAGCTGCGTCTGGATCACGACCGCGCAGAGCTTTCCGCTTTCCGCGGTGATCCTCGTCTGCCATACCATCGTCGTCCTGCCACGATGCAGCGGCGTGCTCTCGCCGCGGACGGTCGTCCCGGCAGCGGCGCCGCCGAGGAAGTTCGTCTTCGATTCTATGGTGGTCGTGCGCGCCCCCTGGGGCAGGTTCGCGACCGTCGCCACGGCGCCCAGCGTGTCGGCGAAGGCCATGAACGCGCCGCCGTGCAGGATCCCCCCGGCGGTGCAGAGATCCGGCCGGACCTTCATCGTCGCCACGACGCGCTCCGGCGTGACTTCCTCGATATCCACGCCCATCAGGCCGGGAAGGAGCGGCGCGAGCAGCGCGTTCATCGCCGAAGGGTTCATGGGCTATTTCTCCTCCTGTTCGACGGGCTCCCCGCCAGCCGGATCCTGCCAGAACGTCGACGGGAGTGCGAGCCCGTGGGCACCCTCGCGCCAGGCGGCCGCGAGGCAGCCGTGGAGCCCCTGCGCACAGCGATCGATCTCCCGAAAGACCGGCAGACCCGCGCCGCCGGCGAGATCCGGCGAGTTGCCTGCCGCTGCGATTGCCAGGTCGAAGCCCAGCCTCGCTGCGCGCGCCAGATGTGCACCCGAGCGGCAGCGCGCGGCGGCGATCTTGCCGTCTGGGCGCGCGTCGAGCCGGGCGAGCCGATCCGTCGAGACCAGCTCGCCGTCGGCAGCCTGCGCGAAGGACGGCGCGTGGGAGTCCCCGATCAGCAGCGAGGCGCCCCGCGCCGCGCACAGCGCCCTGACCCGGTAAAAGAGCGATTCGAAGCGCGCGGCCGCCAGTTCCGGCTCGTCGAGCACTACCAGTGGCGTGCCGATCGACGCGGCGATCAACGGCGTCATGTCGCCGGCCGTCGAGGCGCGTCGGCCTGCGTGCGTGCCCGAGCCCGGAACCGCGACCGCGCGTCGCGCTGCCTGCGGCCGGCGGGCGCCCTCGCGCAGCGCGCGCTCGATCGCCGCGCAGGTCGCCGCCTCGCCGATCGACGAGCAACTCGAACGGACGCACAGCGTCGAGACCCGGAGCCAGCCGATCACCG
>JAHEDO010000121.1 GCA_024641185.1 Burkholderiaceae bacterium
AGGCTGAACAGCCCGGACATGGAGCTCTGGGCGTTCCCGATGGCGATGGAGCGAAACGGCGCCTCGGGGGCGCTCGCCCTGGATACCGAAGGCAACATGTTCGGGCTGCACTCGCTTCGGTAGCGCGCGTCCCGCTACACTGACTGTGGCCCGCGCGATGCGGGCGATCTTGTTCGACGTATACGCAGCCGGAGATCTGGAACATGGACATGAAAGCAACTGCCGCCCGGACCACAGAGGTCGAGACGCAGCACTTCGACGTGGTGATCGTGGGGGCAGGCATTTCCGGGGTTGGCGGCGCGTACCACCTCACGAAACAGTGCCCGGACAAGAGCTTCGTCGTGCTCGAGTCGCAGGACGACTTCGGCGGCACCTGGCTCACGCACCGCTACCCGGGCATCCGATCCGACAGCGATCTCTACACCTTCGGCTACCGGTTCAAGCCCTGGACCAGCGCACCGATCGCGACGGCAGCCGAAATTCGCAAGTACATGGGCGAAGTGATCGCCGAGAACGATCTCGGACGGCATATCCGTTACCGACACAGAATCTCCTCGGCCAGCTGGTCCAGCGAGCGCAAGTGCTGGACCGTCGACGCGACCCGCACCGACACCGGCGAGGCGATCCGCTTCACCGCGAATTTCCTCTGGATGTGCCAGGGCTACTACCGGCACTCCGAGGGATACACCCCCCAATGGCCCGGCATGGACCGGTTCAAGGGGCGGGTCGTTCATCCGCAGACCTGGCCCGAGGATCTCGAGATCGCCGGCAAGCGGGTGGTCGTGATCGGTTCCGGCGCGACGGCGGCGACGCTGGTGCCGGCGATCGCTTCCGACTGCGCGCACGTCACGCTGCTGCAGCGCTCTCCGACGTTCTTCATCACCGGGCGCAACGCGAACGAGCTTGCCGACATGCTGCGCGAACTCGACATCCCGGAAGAGTGGGTGCACGAGATCGTCCGGCGCAAGATCCTGAAGGACCAGGCGAACTTTACCCGCCGCTCGTTCGAGGAGCCGGAAAAGGTGAAGCAGGAACTGCTTTCGGCCGTGCGCGCCTACCTGGGACCGGACTTCGACGTCGACAAGCATTTCACCCCGAGCTATCGGCCCTGGAGGCAGCGGATCGCTTTCATTCCGGACGGTGATCTCTTCAGGGGGATCCGGGACGGCAAGGCCTCGGTGCTGACTGACGAGATCGAAGCGTTCACCGAGACGGGGCTGCTCCTGAAGTCGGGCGCAACGCTCGATGCCGACATCATCGTCACCGCAACCGGATTCAATCTGAACGTGCTCGGGGACATTGCTTTCACCGTCGACGGCCGGCCTCTCGCGTTCTCCGACACCGTGACCTACCGCGGCGCGATGTTCACCGGCGTTCCCAACATGGCGTGGGTATTCGGCTACTTCCGCGCGAGCTGGACCTTGCGGGCGGACCTGATCGCCGACTTCGTCTGCCGGCTCCTCAAGCACATGGACACCCGCGGCGCGGTCAGCGTGACGCCGACGCTGCGCGAGGCGGACGAGGGCATGCATCTGAGCCCGTGGGTCGACCCGGAGAACTTCAATCCGGGTTATCTGATGCGCGGCCTGGACCTGCTGCCGAAACAGGGCGATCGCCCGCCGTGGCAGCATGCGCAGGACTACTGGACCGAGAAGGACGAGTTGCCGGTCGCTGACCTCGACGACGGCGCGCTGGTCTACGAGTGAGTCGGGTAGGGGCGGCCGGAGAACTATAATCGGAGGTGTTGCGCTCCGACTCCAGGATCAAGAATGACCGCCGAACTCAGTGTCAGGTTCGATCAGTCGAACGAATTCCAGTTCGTGCTCACGGACGCCCACGTCGTCTCGCAGGCGCCCGCGAGCGCTTGGCTGGACGAACAGTTCGTGACGCTCGGTGCCGAGCCGCTGCGCGCGTCGGGCAAGGTGCTCACCGCGGACAAGGTTGTCGCCGTCGCGAAGGCGGCAGGCCCGGGGCGGTTCCAGGACCACGACTGGGGTAAACGCTTCGCGGCAAACGCCCTCGGCGCGCTCGGACGCAGCGCGGTCCGCATCGAAGTCGAGTCGATGACCATAACGTACTGACGCGGCGCGTCGGGCGGGTCTTCAGGCGAGACGCGCCCTGGTCTCGAGGCGCGCCGGCCGTGACGTCCGGGCCGCGGCGCCGTCGAACGGCGCTCACACCGTCAGCGCCCGATACACCTTGGTCAGTGCTTCCGGCAGGTCTTCCACCTCGTCGATGACCATGTAGCGCTCGTCCGCGCACATGCGGCGCAGGTAGTCGCGTCCCGCCCGGTCGATGGTCACGCAGAAGGTCTGCACGCCGGCGCGTTCGGCTTCCTGCAGCGCCCTGGCGGTGTCCTGGATGCCGTACTCGTGGTCGCTGCGGTCGGGGCCGTAGTCGTGGTCCTCCGGATACCCGTCCGATATCACGATCAGCAGGCGCATCTTCGCGTCCTGGTGTTGCAGTTTCGTGACGGCGTGCCGTATCGCCGGACCCATGCGGGTCGAACGCCGTGGCTTCATCGCCGCCACTGCCGCCCAGGTGCGGACGGCAAGCCGGTCCTCGAACGCCTTGGCGACGTAGAACTCGACTTCGTCGTGGCCGTAGCCGGAGAAGCCGTACACCGCGTAGCGATCACCCAGCGTTTCGAGCGCCTCGCACATCAGCGCGAGCGATTCCTT
Source organism: Burkholderiaceae bacterium (assembly GCA_024641185.1). GTDB lineage: Bacteria > Pseudomonadota > Gammaproteobacteria > Burkholderiales > Burkholderiaceae_E > Quisquiliibacterium. The sequence continues at coordinate 2,682 of JAHEDO010000121.1, forward strand.
GGCGACGTCGATCACGCGCCGTTTCGGCGGTTCCGCTTCGGGTTCGTCGAGACGGTCGCGTCGGACGCTCCAGAGGAACGGATCGTCGTCGTCTTCGTCGCCCGCGATGGCAGGCGGCGCGTCGGGGTCCGGAATCGGGTAATCGGTCGATGCGCTCATGTCGAGCAGGAACGCCGCGGCCACCTCGCGCGCCGCCTTCTCGCGCCGCGCGTAGACACGGTCTTCCGGCGCCTGGCCGGCGCGGCGATCCAGCACCGTTTCGATCACGGCATCGATCTCGAGTTCGTCACCCTCGCTCACGCGCCGCATCCTGCGCAGGGACTCGGGCCGGATGGCGGCGAACTGCCGCTTGACCCTGCGTGCGAGGGCCATGTGTCGCCGCCGCGCGTCGTGGATGAAATCGAAGTCCTCGCCCCTCAGGCGGTGTTCATAGAGCCGGCACCAGCCCTTGACGTACATCTGGCGAATGAAGTCCCACTCGTCGTACAGGTAGCTGCGCGCACCGGCGTCGATGCTTCCGAATGTCCTGTACAGCGCGACGCGGTCGGCCTCCAGGTGCCGTTCGAGCTGGCGGCGGGCGGCAGGCTGTGCCGCCAGTCCGTCGTCGGCCGGCATCGGCGTGCTGTCCAGCGTCGAGACGATGCCTTCGGCCCGCAACTGGCGCTGCACGAACTCGGGCATCACTTCGCCGCGAAAACCGACCGCCATCACGCCGCTCGCGTCTTCGTCAGCGAGCGAGAAGGGGTCGCCCGTATCGCCCGGCGCCGGATGCGGGCCGGCCGCCTCCTGGGCCGACGCCTGCCGTGGCGCTTGGGCATCGACGCGCGCAAGACCCGCGCGCTCGAGCAACCGGTAACAAGCCACCGCCGCGCGGGCGCTGTCGTACACGTTCGCGTCTTCGCGGCGCACGCCGGCCGCGGCGTCGAGCAGCGGTTCGAGCAAACCGCTGCGGTCGGCGCGCAGCAGCGCTGAGCGCTCGGCTCCCAGCGTGTACTGGACGAGCCCCTCCAGCATCGCGGTGAATACCGGCAGCTCGCCGATGCCGGGTCGATCGACGAGCGCCCGCGCCATGACGCGTTCCAGGTCCGCGCGCGCGCCGGGGTAGCGCCGGTGCAACGACTCGTCGATGCGCATGTCTTCCAGCGTCATGAACACGCGGCGCATCAGTGTCGGGGCGCTCCACATCGCGAAGAATCGTTCGAGGTCGACCGCGCGGCTGCCGGGCCGCAGACGGTCCTCGGGCAGCTCCGGTATTCGCGCGCATGCCTGCTCGATCGTGAAATCGAACGTGCCGTTCTCGAAGAAGCCGAGCTGGTGGAGCACCGCGATCCGGTATGCGCCCAGGTTGTGCCGGTAGCAGTCGAAGCTGTCGACCGTCTCCGGCAGGTAGATCGCCGTCCCGTCCGTGGTCACCCCGTCGGGGCGGAAATTCCCGGTCAGCGAACGTGTCGGCTTGAGGTGCAGATAGCGTGCGCACAGGCCCTGCGCGAACAGGCCCAGCACGCGCTGCGCATCGACCAGCTGCACGCAGGCAGGGCGGGCCGGCGCCTGATCGATCAATTCAACCACCGCAGGCGGGCTGCGTTCGCGTGCATCGGCGTCGTTGCGCTGCGTCGTGTCAGGGCAGCAGCACGTCGACGATTTCCGCGACCGCCTGCTGCACTTCGCGGTCGTCGGTGACGGCCCTGGCGATCGCGACGTCGCAGGCGCGCCGCGGGGCGATGCCGCCGGCGATCAGCTGTGCCGTGTACACCAGCAGGCGCGTACTGACGCCTTCTTCGAAGCCGTGCTCGCGCAGGTTGCGAACCTTCTCGCCGATCAGGGCCAGGCGATCGGCGACCTCGGGCGCGACGCCGCTCTCGTGGGCGATGATCGTCGACTCCACGGGCACGCTCGGATAGTCGAATTCCAGGCTCACGAATCGCTGGCGCGTCGACGGTTTGAGGTCCTTCAGCACGCTCTGGTACCCGGGGTTGTACGAGATGACGAGCAGGAAATCCGGGTGCGCGTCGAGAAGCTCCCCGCGCTTTTCTATCGGCAGCATCCGTCGGTGATCGGTGAGCGCGTGAACTACCACGGTCGTGTCCTTGCGCGCTTCGACCACTTCGTCGAGATAGCAGATGGCGCCGGTGCGCACGGCCCGGGTCAATGGTCCGTCGACCCACACGGTCTCGTCGCCCGACAAGAGGTGGCGCCCGACGAGGTCGGTTGCGGTGAGGTCCTCGTGGCAGGCGACCGTCATCAGCGGCGTTTCCAGCGCGCGCCGGGGCGTGTCCGCGTGCCGATACAGCCGCCAGGCCATGTGTTCGACGAATCGGGTCTTGCCGCAGCCGGTCGGGCCCTTCAGAAGCACCGGCAGGCGCGCCGCGTACGCGGCTTCGAACACCTCGATTTCGTCGCCCAGCGGCAGGTACCAGGGTTCGCGGGTCAATTGCTGCGCCTGTCCCTTCGTAGTCTCGACGGATCCGCTCATGGCATTCCCTGTTGCATCCTGCGCCACAAACCCGACAGGATAACCGTCGACACGATGTCGCCGCCGGCGCGACAGGCGATTCGTGCTGCTCGCGGCTATCGCGATTGCCGGGTGATAATGCGCCGTTCCCGCGCAAGCAAAGACCCTGACCTGCGGATGATGCGGATGAATTTGACGCTCCCGGAGCAGCTGACCGAGACCCAGCGCGGCTCGGTCAACGCGTGGCAGTGCGATGTCAACCGGCACTGGAACGTCCAGTTCTATTGCCGCCACTTCGATCAGGCAGCCCGATTCCTGGCGCTCGGTGCCGGAGCGGGGCCGGCCGGTCCGCTGCCGCCCACGCGCCATCTGCGCTATCACGCCGAACTCGTCGCGGGTGACATCTTCCGCATCTCTTCCGCGCGGATCGCCGACGGCGCGCACGCCGGATCGCTGGTGCACTACATGCACCACGCCGGCTCGGGGAGACTGATCGCGACCGCACTGGACGGGCAGGGAACGCAGTTCGACTGCAATGCGGTTCCGGAGGCCGCGGTTCCCGAGGCCTTGCCACGCAGCGTCGTGGGCGGCCCGGAGGAGCCGCTCGTGCATCGCCGGGTGCTCGACGCAGGCGGTCTGGTGTCGGTGCGCTGCTGGGTGACGATGAGCCAGTGCACCGCGGCAGGAGAACTGACGCAGGAACACCTGGTCGGGATGTTCGCCGATGCGGCCGGCCATGTCTGGGAGCGAGCCGGTGCCGGCGTCGTGTGGCTGCGCGAGAACGGCCTGGGGAGAGCGGCAGTGGAGATGAAGCTGAGTCACTATGTGCCGGCGAGGGCAGGCGACGCGCTCGTTCTGTACTCCTGGGTAGGACCGACGCGCGGCAAGAGCATCATGCTGCAGCACCAGCTGTGTCGCCTGCCGGGCAACGAACCCATCGCACGCAGCGACGTCACCGCGCTGCTGATCGACATGCAGACCCGCAGGTCGGTGGCGATGCCCCCGCTCGCCGCGACGACACCGGAAGGTTCGCGATGAATCGGGATGCCAGCCGGGATGCCGGCCCGATGATCGCGGCGGTTGTGCTGGTTGGCCTGCTCGTCGTTTCCGGCCTGCATCCCTACGACAGGCTCACCTGGCTGCTCGAGGTGTTTCCGGTGCTGATCGCATTGCCGCTGATGGCGGTCACCCGTCGCAGCTACCCGCTCACCACACTGCTCTACGTCGGGATCTTCTTCCACGCGATCGTCCTGATCGGGGGTGGCGCCTACAGCTATGCCCGCGTACCCCTGGGCTTCGATCTGCAGAATCTGTTCCACCTGAGCAGGAACCCTTACGACAAGATCGGCCACTTCTTTCAGGGCTTCGTCCCGGCGCTGCTCGCAAGGGAGATCCTGATCCGTGGGCGTTATGTCACGGGACGCAAGATGCTGGCCTTCGTCGTCGTCTGCATCGTCCTGGCCTTCAGCGCGTTCTACGAACTGATCGAATGGATCTCGGCGCTGATGCTCGGGCAGGGAGCGGACGAGTTCCTCGGGACGCAGGGCGATCCGTGGGACACGCAGTCCGACATGTTCATGGCGCTCGTCGGCGCGACGACGGCGCTGCTGAGCCTGTCGCGGCTGCACGACCGTCAGCTCGCCCAGGTTGTCCCGTCACCGCGCGCAACGCGTTAGAAGTCACCGCGCGCAACGCGTTAGAAAGGAGCAGTCGTGATGATCGAAGATGCCGGCGTGCTGCGCGCCCTTTATCCTGCGGCCACCGAGCGCGTGCGCAAGAAGCAGCTCGACCACCTGGATTCGCATTGCATCCGGTTCGTCGGCCTCTCTCCGTTGGTCGTGATGGCGAGTGCGGACGCGGACGGCAGGCTGGACGCGTCGCCGCGCGGCGGCGAACCGGGGTTCGTGCTCGTCGCCGACGCGACGACACTGCTGATCCCGGACGCCCCGGGCAACAATCGGCTCGATACGCTGACCAATATCCTGGGGGTCGGCCGCGTCGGGCTGCTGTTCCTGGTCCCGGGCGTCGACGAGACGCTGCGGGTGAATGGCCGCGCGAGTCTGACTGCGCAGCCGCAGGTCCTGCAGCGCTTCGCGACCGAGAAGCGCACTCCGAAGGTCGCGATCGAGGTCAGGGTGGAGGAGGCGTATCTGCACTGCGCCAAGGCGCTGATGCGATCGCGCCTGTGGAGCGACGAGAGCCGGGTCGAGCGCTCCGTGCTTCCGACGATGGGGCAGATGATCCACGACCAGATCGGTTCCGCCGAACCCGCCGAGAGTCAGGAACAGATGCTCGCGCGTTACGCCGCCGACCTCTGACGAATCGTGGGACCGCGTCCGAGCCAGCTGAGCGCGCCCAGGCCCGCCGTTAGCCCGCTCGCGAAGCAGGCGGTCAGCAGATAGCCCCCGGTCGGCGCCTCCCAGTCGAGCATTTCGCCGGCGCAGAATACGCCCGGCGCCGTGACGACCATCAGGTTCTCGTCGAGCGCTTCGAACGGCACGCCGCCCGCCGTGCTGATCGCTTCCGCCAGCGGCCGCGCGGCCCGCAGCACGAGCGGAAGCGCCTTGACCGCCGCCGCCAGTCTTGGCGGACTCGCGAAGTCTTCCGGCGCGACCAGTTCCCGCAGCAGTGCCGCCTTGACCCCGTCGATGCCGAGGCGACTGCGCAGGTGATTCGCCATCGACCGCGCGCCCCGCGGGCGCGCGAGTTCAGCGACGACCCAAGGCGCGTCGCGGTGCGGCAGCAGGTCGAGCGTCGCGGTGGCGCGACCCTGCGCGTCGATCCGGTCCCTCAGCGCCGCGGCGAATGCATAGATCAGGCTGCCTTCGACGCCGCTCTCGGTGATGACGAACTCGCCGCGCCGCGACAGGGTGGCTCCGGTGTCGTCGGCGAATTCGAGCGCGACGCTCTTCACCGGATGGCCGGCGAATCGCGACCGGAAGTGCTCGCTCCAGCCGACGTCGAAGCCGCAGTTCGCCGGGCGCAACGGCGCCACCCGCACGCCGATCGTCGCAAGCAGCGGCACCCACGCGCCGTCGGACCCGAGTCGCGGCCAGCTGCCTCCGCCGAGCGCGAGCACGACGGCGTCGGCGCGTACCAGTCGCTCCGCGTCGGGTGTGGCGAAGCGCAGTTCGATGCCGCGGTGGTCCTCTGTGCGCGCTTCGCGCGTCGTCGATTCAGGCGGGCCGGTCGGCTCGGTCGGCTCGGCCCAGCCGAGCCAACGATGCCGCATGTGCAGGCGTACGCCGGCCTCCCGCAGCCTGTGCAGCCACTTTCTCAGCATCGGGGCGGCCTTCATTTCCTGCGGAAAGACGCGCCCCGATGTGCCCACGAAGGTCTGCACGCCCAGCGCATGCACCCAGGCACGCAGCGCCGCGGGCCCGAACGCCTCGAGCATCGGTTCGATCCGGGGCCGGCGGTCGCCGTATCGTGCGGCGAATGCCTCTTGCGGCTCGGAATGCGTGATGTTCAGTCCGCCTTTGCCGGCAAGCAGGAACTTGCGGCCCACCGAAGGCATCGCGTCGTAGAGATCGACGTGCACGCCGCCCGCCGCAAGCGCCTCCGCGGCCATCAGGCCCGCCGGGCCACCGCCGATCACTGCGACTGAATGCTCGGGAATCAAGATCGCGATTCGATGTCTGTCGAGGGGGCGCGGACCGCGCGCGTCGCGGGGTATTCTCGCCGCCGCAGGTCAGCCACGTTATTCTCCCATGCACGACTACGCAATTGACGCACGGGAGGAGTGGAGATGGCAGCGTACCTGATCGCCGATGTGGAGGTGACCGATCCGAAGGGCTACGAGGAATATCGACAGCGGGTTCCCGCGCTCATCGCGGCCCACGGCGGGCGCTATCTGGCGCGGGGCGGGGCGGTCGAGGTGCTGGAGGGCGACTGGATGCCCAGGCGGACGGTGATTCTGGAGTTTCCGAGCCGCGACGATCTGCTGGCCTTCTATCGGTCTCCGGAGTACCAGCCCCTGA
>JAHEDO010000122.1 GCA_024641185.1 Burkholderiaceae bacterium
GTACTACGGTCAGCGCGCCAGCAAAGGCGGGCTGATCATCGCGGAGGCTTCACAGGTTCTGCCGAGTGGTCAGGGTGCGCCGGCAACGCCGGGTATCCACTCGCCTGAACAGGTCGAGGGCTGGAAGGGCGTCGCCGACGCGATTCACGCGAAGGGCGGCCTGGTGTTTCTGCAGCTCTGGCATGTCGGGCGCATATCGCATTCTTCACACCAGCCCGGCGGGGCTTTGCCGATCGCACCTTCGGCCGTGGCCGCCAAGGGCAAGGCGATGACGGCGCAGTTCAAGCGCGAGCCGTTCGAGACGCCGCGCGCGTTGCGGCTCGACGAGATTCCGGGGATCGTCGACGGCTACGCTCAGGCCGCCCGCAATGCGATGCAGGCGGGGTTCGACGGCGTCGAGGTGCACGCGGCCAACGGCTACCTGCTCGAGCAGTTCCTGCAGAGTCGCACCAATCTGCGCACCGATGCCTATGGCGGATCGATCGCCAATCGTGCACGGCTCGCATTGGAGGTGACCCGGGCGGTGGCCGACGTGTGGAAGCCGGAACGCGTGGGCATTCGACTGTCGCCCTTCGGCGTGGCCAATGACAGCGGCGAGGACGACCCGATGCCGCTGTACGGTCACCTGATCGGCGAGCTCGACAAGCTGGGGCTCGCCTATCTGCACCTGATCGAGCCCCGCGCCAGCGGCGCCGGCCAGGCCGAGGTCGACCATCAGGGCGTGCCGTCGGCGGTCGAGTTGTTCCGCCCGGCCTGGCGGGGCGTGCTGATCGGCGCCGGCAACTTCCGCGGGGACACCGCGGCACAGGCGATCGCACAAGGTCACGCCGACGCGATCGCGTTTGGTCGGCTGTTCATCTCGAACCCGGACCTGCCGGAGCGGCTGCGTTGTGGAGCGGCGCTCACGCCCTACGATCGGGCGACCTTCTATGGCGGAGGTCCGCAGGGGTACATCGACTATCCGATGATGGACGCTGCGGCCGCAGGTTGACAGCGGTTCGGGCCGACGGGTCTTGCGAGGCCCGGCGGGTGTCACGCCGCCACGCATCATCTGGGGGCATGACCGGGCGGCCGAACGCTCGATCCGCTGGCGTGCGCCGGCGCGGTTGCCTGCCGTCCAAAGGTCACGCCGGGTCTGCAGCGCCAGTCCGACCGATTGCCAAGGTACGATGGAGCGCATCGACGAACTACTGCACCAACTTGAGCGAGGCCCGCACATGGCGATCAAGTCCGGAATCAAGTCACTCGAGACGCTGTCCTGCGGCGCCGGCTGGCGCAACTACTACTTCGTCAAGGTCACCACCGCGGACGGCATCGTCGGCTGGAGCGAGTTCGATGAAGGTTTCGGCTCGCCCGGCGTCGGGGCCGTGATCCGGGAACTCGCCGCGCGGGTTGTCGGCCAGTCGGTGATGCAGCACGAGCGCATCCGCGAGGAACTGCACTGCCTCACGCGCCCGGGCTCCGGCGGCGTGGTCGGGCAGGCGTTGGGCGCGATCGAGAACGCGCTGCTCGACGCGAAGGCCAAGACGCTGGGCGTGCCGTGCTACGAACTGCTCGGCGGCAGGATCCACGACCGCCTGCGGGTGTACTGGTCGCACTGCGTGACCTGGCGCGCAGGACGGGTGCCTCACTACCAGCCGGCGATCAGCGATGCCGACGGCGTACGCGCACTGGCGCGCGAGGTCCGCGAAAAGGGCTTCACCGCGCTGAAGACCAACATCTGGCGCTACGAGGACGGCAAGATCGTCGGCTGGGCGCCGGGCTTCGGCAAGCCGTTCGCCCCCGAACTGAACGTGGACCGCAAGGTGCTCAAGGGGCTGCGAGAGCATCTGGAGATCATGCGCGAAGCCGCCGGTCCGGATGTCGACATCCTGCTCGACCTGAACTTCAACGCGAAGACGGAGGGCTACCTGAAGATCCTGCGCGAGATCGCGGACCTGGACATCTTCTGGGTCGAGATCGACACGCTGAATCCGCAGGCGCTGGCGTATATCCGTTCGCGCAGTCCGCATCCGATCTCGTCCTGCGAGACGCTGATCGGGGTCCAGCAGTTTCTGCCCTTCCTGCGCGAGCAGGCGGTCGACGTGGCGATTGTCGACACGCCCTGGAACGGGGTGTGGCAGTCGATGAAGATCGCCGCGGCCGCCGAGGCCCACGAAGTCAACGTCGCCTGCCACAACTTCTACGGACACCTGTGCACGATGATGAACGCGCACTTCTGCGCGGCGGTGCCGAACCTGCGGATCATGGAGGTGGACATCGACCGCATCGCCTGGGACCACGAGCTGTTCACGCACGTGCCGGTCTACGAGGACGGGCATCTGGTGATCCCGGACCGGCCAGGCTGGGGCACCGAGCCGATCGAGGAGGCGCTGCGCGCACATCCGCCGATCGCGGCTCACGGGCTGGTGGGCGGGCATCGATCGCAGACCTGAACCCGTCGTCGGGCCGCGAGCCATGAACTGCGTCGGAGCTGACCGCCATCCGGCCGGCCCGGCGCGCGGTGACTTGCGGTGCGCGTCGGATTCCGGCAGAACATGCACATGACCACACCAGTCGACGTACTGATCATCGGCGCCGGCGCCTCGGGCGCCGCGGTGGCCTGGAGCCTCGCCGACACCCGGATGCGCATCCTGTGCCTGGAGCAGGGCGACTGGGTCAGCTCGTCCGATTTTCCGAGCAACGGGCGCGACTGGGAGGCCAGGCAGTTCGGTGACTTCCACATGAACCCGAACCGTCGCGCCAATCCGGCGGACTACCCGATCAACGAGGACAATTCCCCGATCAAGGTCGCGAACTTCAACGGGGTCGGCGGCGGAACGATCCTCTACGCGGGGCACTTTCCGCGCATGCATCCGTCGGACTTCCGAGCGCGCACGCTCGACGGTGTCGCCGACGACTGGCCGGTGGACTACGCCACGCTGGAACCGTACTTCGCGGTCAATGACCGGATGATGGGCATCTCGAGCCTCGCCGGCGACCCGGCGTACCCGCCCAAGCCGTCCGTGATGCCGCCGCTGCCGCTGGGCAAGTCCGGCACCCGGTGGGCGCGCGCGCTGAACTCGCTGGGCTGGCACTGGTGGCCGTCGGACAGCGCGATGGCCACGCAGGACTATGACGGTCGCGCGAAGTGCATCAACCTCGGCCATTGCATCGGCGGATGCGCCCAGGGCGCGAAGGCGAGCACCGACATCACCTACTGGCCGCAGGCGATCCGCGCGCGCGTCGAACTGCGCACCCGCTGCCGCGTGCGCGAGATCACGACGAACGAACAGGGCATGGCATCCGGCGTGATCTACTACGACCGCGACGGTGTCGAGCAGTTCCAGGCGGCGGAAGTGGTGATCCTTGCATGCAACGGCATCGGCACGCCGCGGATCCTGCTGAACTCGGTGTCCTCGCGGTTTCCGAACGGGCTCGCCAATTCGAGCGGACTGGTCGGGCGCAACCTGATGTTCCACCCGTATGCGTCGATACAGGGCGTCTTCGACGAGCCGGTCGACGGTTATCGCGGACCGCACATCTGCATCTGGAGCCAGCAGTTCTACGAAACCGATCGCGCCCGGGGTTTCGTGCGGGGGTATACCTACCAGTTCGGACGCGGACGCGGCCCGGTGCTGACAGCGATGTCCGGCATGGCGGCGGGCCGAATTCCCTGGGGCGAGGGTCATCACGCGGCGTATCGGAAGCTTTTCAACCGCACTGCCGGCATGCTCGCGATCTGCGAGGATCTCCCCGAGGCACACAACACGGTGACGCTGGACCCGGTGCTCAAGGACTCGAACGGTATTCCCGCGCCGAAGATCGACTACACGCTGAGCGAAAACAGTCGCCGGATGCTGACGCACGCGGTGGCACGCGGCACCGAGATCCTGCGTACGGCCGGCGCGCAAGACATCATCGTCGAGTCTCCGCTCGCCGCGGCGGGCTGGCACCTGCTGGGCACCGCGCGCATGGGCACGGACCCGCGGCGCTCGGTGGTCAACGAATGGGGACGCAGCCACGACGTGAAGAACCTCTTCATCGTCGACGGCAGCATCTTCGTCACCTCGGGCGGCGTGAATCCCACCGCCACGATCCAGGCGCTGGCGCTGTACGTCGCCGACAACATCAAGCAGCGCCTGGCCAACCTTTTCGATTGAGGCGACGATGAGCGATGCCGCGGTGAATTCGGGTGGCCCGGCGCTGTCGGCCGACGAGCGACGCTCGCTGCGAGCGCTGGCCGGGCTGATGATTCCGGCAAGCGCGGACTACGACGTGCCCGGCGCCGACGACGAGGCGATCTTCGCGGACATCGTGAACTCGCTCGGGCGCGATGCCGATCCGGTGCGTCGGGCGCTGCGGTGCGTGAATGCGCTGTCCGGTCGGGCCTTCGCTGATCTGAACGCAGACGAACAGCAGTCGGTCGCCCGGAGTTTCCGCGACGAAAGCCCTTCGTTGGCCGCGGTGCTGACAGAGGTCACGGTGAGGTGCTATTACCGCGACGACCGCGTGATGCGTTCGCTCGGCATGGAGCCTCGCCCGCCGTTTCCGAAGGGATTCGAGGTCGAGTCCGGCGACTGGTCGCTGCTCGACCCGGTGCGCGCACGGTCGAAGATCTACCGCGACGCCCCATGACGGCGGCGGACTCTGCGGCTGGCCGGGATGTCGCGCCCAGGCACACATTCGGTGATTCGACGACAATGGCGACGCCGAGCGCGACCCAGGGCGGATCCGCGCGTTCAAATTTCCGCAACACAACGACGAGGCAACATCCATGAAAATCGCATTCTTCGGCGCCGGCCTGATGGGCGCCGGCTTCATCCGCCGCATGCTCGCCAACGGCAATCAAGTCAACGTCTGGAACCGCTCGCCGGCGCGCGCCAAGGCGCTCGAGGAGCACGGTGCCAAGGCATTCGCCGACGCCGCTGCCGCACTTCAGGGCGTCGACCGAATCCACCTGTCGCTGGGCGACGACGCGTCGGTCGATGCGGTGCTCGAACCGCTGGCCGGCGCGATCGCGGCGGCGACGCCGATCGTCGACCACACGACGACCGCGCCCACGCCCACGCGCGAGCGCGTCGCGCGCTGGGACGCGCGCAAGCGCCTGTTCGTGCATGCGCCGGTGTTCATGGCGCCCGCCAACTGCCACGAAGGCACCGGACTGATGATCGTCTCGGGCGAGAAGGCTCGCTGCGACGCGCAGATGCCGGTGCTGCAGACGATGACCGGCAAGGTCATCTATCTGGGCGAGGGGACCGACCGCGCGGCTGCGTTCAAGCTCTTCGGCAACCTGGCACTGATCGGGATGGCTGGCGTTCTCGGCGACGTGGTGCGGCTTGCGCAGGCCTGCGGCGTGGACCCGGCTGATGCAATGGGGCTGTTCGCCAACTTCAACCCGGGGCAGATACTGCCGACCCGCGCCGCGAAGATCGCGTCGGGTCCCTACGAACCTCCGTCATTCGAGATGGCGATGGCGCGCAAGGACGTGCGACTGATGATCGAAGAGGCGCAGCGGGGCGGCTTCGCCCTCGAGGTGATGCCGGCGGTGATGGCGGTCTACGACGCGGGCATTGCGCGCGGCGAGGGTCATCTCGACGCGACAGCGGCGATGCGGCCGCGGGCGGCCAAATAGCGCGGACCGCGTCGTGGTCCGTCGCGCCATAGCCTCGAAGCGCTGCCGCCGCCCATGAAGATCACCGGCATCCGCATCCACGTCCTGAAGAGCGCGCTGGCGAAGCCTTTCGCGTTTTCCCAGGGCTGGGTGCGCCAGCGCAGCGCCACCCTGGTCGAGATCGTCACCGACGAGGGTCTGGTCGGCTGGGGAGAGGCGTTCGCACAGGGGCTGGAACCGCCGGAGATCGCCGCCACGGTGATCGACAAGGCCCTGCGGCCTCTGCTGGAAGGCGCCAACCCGCTCGACGTCGAGGTGCTGTGGCACCGGATGTACCACGCGACCCGCGACTACGGCCGCAAGGGCTCGGTGATGTCGGCGATCAGCGCGGTCGACATCGCGCTGTGGGACCTGGCCGGAAAGCACTATGGGGTGCCGATCCACCAGCTGCTCGGAGGCGCGTTCAGACGTCGCGTGCAGCCGTACGCGACCGGTTTCTATCGGATCGAGGGTCGCGGCGAGGCGCAGCGGCTGTGCGCCGAGGCCCTCCAGCACTCGGACAATGGCTTTCGCCTGATGAAGGTGAAGCTCGGCTTCGGCGTGGACGATGACATCGAGGTGATCCGCTCCGTGGCGGAGACGGTCCGCGGCAAGGACGTGACGCTGATGGTCGACACCAACCACGCCTACGGGCGCGCCGAGGCGCTCAGGCTGGGCTACGTCCTCGACGAATGCGACCTGCGCTGGTACGAGGAGCCGGTCGCGCCGGAAGACGTCGACGGCTACTGCGAGCTGCGCGCCCGGCTGCGCACGCCGATCGCCGGCGGCGAGAACGAGCACGGCCTGTTCGGGTTCCGGGAGCTGCTGTCGCGGCATGCGGTCGACGTCGTCCAGCCCGACATCGGCTCCTGCGGCGGGCTGACCGCGGCGCGTCACATCACCGCGCTCGCACAGGCCCACGGCATCGAGGTCAACCCGCACGTCTGGGGCTCGGCCGTGGCCCAGGCGGCGTCGCTGCAGTGGATCGCTGCGCTGCCGGTGGCAAACCATTCGCTGTTCGCGCGAGAGCCCGTGCTGGAGTACGACTGCTCGTCGCACCCGTTCCGCCACGAGCTGATCGAAGACCCCGTCCGCCTGGTCGACGGGTGGGTGCCGATCCCCGACGGGTCCGGTCTGGGCATCACGGTGCGCGCGGACACCGTCGAGCGGTTCCGCGTCGGGTAGCATTGCGCGTTGCGCGGTCGGGCGACGATCCGCGTGCGGACCGACCGCGAATCAGGCCTGGAGAACGAGATCCTGCATACCATGCGGACGGGCGCGCGCCCGCTGACCCCGGCGCAGCGCTCGCTGGTGGCGATCGCAGCCGCGACCGTGCTGAACCTGCCGTTCGGCACCATCTACGCATTCAGCGTGTTCCTCAAGCCGATGGAGGCGATGCTGGGGATCGGTCGAGCGCAAATGACGCTGGTCTTCGCGCTCGCCACCGTCAGCCTCACCGTCGGGATGAACCTTGCGCCCTGGCTGTATCGCCGGCTCGCGCCGGTCAAGGTGGTGACGGCGGCGGGGACCGGGAGCGCCATCGGCTTGTACCTGACCGCGACCGCGACGGGTCTGCCGCAACTCGCGCTGGGCTACGGGGTGTTGTTCGGCCTGGGTGGCGGCATCTGCTTCATCGTTGTCCAGCAGGGCGTCAATCAGACCCTCGTGTCGCGTGGCGGTCTGGTCAACGGCTATGTCGTAGGGCTGTATCCGCTGGGCGCGATGATCGGCGCGCCGCTGTTCGGCTGGGCGATCGCGGTTTACGGCCTTCGCGCGACGCTGGGCGGGCTCGGCGTGACGGTGCTGCTCGCGACGCTGTTGACGGCATGGCTGGTGCGGCTCGCGGACATCCGGTTGCACGATTCGTCGGCCTCGGCCTCCGGGACCGTCGACCGACGCTGGCGCGTGTTCATGCGCCTGTTCGCGGTCTTCTTCCTCGCGGCGGCGGCCGGGTTGACAGTGATGAGCCAGGCCGCGGGGATCATTCAGGCCTACGGGGGCCAGACCGTCCTCGCGTTGGGCGCGACGACGTTGATCACCGCGGCGATCGCCGGGGCGCGGATCGGCGGGGGATGGCTGGTCGACCGCTTCTCGATGCCGCGCGTCGCCGCGGGCGCGCACCTGTGGTCGTTGGCGGGCGCGCTGCTGCTCACGTTGTGGCCGGGCCCGCTGGTGGCCATTCCCGCGCTGGCGATGATCGGCATGGGCTACGGGCTGATCTCCGGCTCCACCGCGGGGGCAATCGTGCAGTACTGGCACCGGAGTGCGTACGGAACCGTCGCGAGCCAGCTCTACATCGCCTGGTGTGTTGCGGCGGTCAGCCTGCCGGTGCTGGCCGGCTGGCTGTTCGACCGCACGCAGGGCTACGGCGCGGCGGTGATGATCGCCGCAGCCGGCAACCTGCTCGGAATGATTCTCGCACTCGGGCTGCCCGGCCGGGCGCAACGGTAAGCGCCAGCCCGTCGCAGCGACCGCTCGTGAATGCGCTCGTGAATGCGCTCGCGGGCGCATTGCACCAGACAGCGAGGGGATCCATAATGGAAACATCGGATCCGTTATGGAGCCATCGATGCCCGTGAACCTGTCGATCAAGAACGTCCCCGACGCCATCGCGGACACGTTGCGCTCGCGGGCGCAACGCAATCATCGTTCGCTGCAGCGGGAGCTGATGGCGATCCTCGAGCAGGCAGTGCAACCGGGTGCCCAGCCGCGACCGGAAGGACACGGCCCGCCACCGGGGCGGCTGTCGATCGAGGAGGTCGTCGAACGCGCGCGCAGGCTGTTTCCGCAAGGCACACCGAGTTCGGTCGGGCTGATCCGCGAGCAGCGGGACGGGCGCTACGGCGGGCACTGGGCGCGTACCGGCCGCAACCCCGGCGAGGGATGAAGGTTCACCTGATCGTCGCGGAGCCGCCGGCGGCGTACGCGCGGCGTCCCCGGCTCGTCGTGGACGCCAGCGTGATCGCGGCGGCGCTCTTTGCCGAGCCCGGGTTCGAGCACGCGACCGCCTGGATGCAGGGCCGGGCGCTGTGCGCGCCGCACCTCGTCGACTTCGAACTCGCCAACGCGGCGCTGCAAAAAGCCCGGCGCCGCGCCGTCTCCGAGAACGCTGCCGCGGCGGCGCTCGAAGCGCTCGCCGCGCTGGATCTCGAACGCCTGAGCGTCGACATGGCGGAGGTCCTGCGGCTTGCGGCTCGCTACGATCTCACCGCAGACGACGCGTCGTACCTGTGGCTCGCGGCGGCGCAAGGTACGCCGCTCGCGACCTTCGACGCGGCGCT
This sequence comes from Burkholderiaceae bacterium, assembly GCA_024641185.1. Taxonomy (GTDB): domain Bacteria; phylum Pseudomonadota; class Gammaproteobacteria; order Burkholderiales; family Burkholderiaceae_E; genus Quisquiliibacterium. The sequence goes on from JAHEDO010000122.1 coordinate 8,914, forward strand.
CGGCGCCGCGGCGAAATCGCACCTGGCGGGGGACGCAAGCTGATTGTCCGGCGTCACGGCGCCGCCTGGTGCAGACACGGCCGCAGACACGGTTTTGATTTATCGTCCGGAGCTTCGGTACCGGCAAGAAAGCAGCGGTCGGTTCGTACTTCGTGGCATGCGATCGCCGAGCGGCGGT
>JAHEDO010000123.1 GCA_024641185.1 Burkholderiaceae bacterium
CCAGTCCGCGGGCCGAGGGCGCCGCGGACGCTCCTGGCTGAGCGAAGCGCCCGACTGCCTGACGATGTCGATCTGCATGCACCGCGTGCGCCGCCCGGGCGCGGCGCCGCTCGTCGGGCTGCCGCTGGCGCTCGGTGCGGCGGTCGCGACGACGGTCGCGGCGCATGTGCGCGGCATCGGACTGAAGTGGCCGAACGACCTCCTGCGCGACGGGCGCAAGTGCGCCGGCATGCTGGTCGAGACCCGTGCGATCGGCGAGTTCGAGCGGGTGGTCGCGGGTCTCGGCTTGAACTGGTGGCTGCCCCCGGCGCTTGCGCGATCGGTGGCGGACGCGGCGGTGGACGCGGCGGCGGGCGCGACACCGGTGCGCGACGCGCGGCCCCGCGAGCGCGAGCGCGGGTCGATGCCGTCGCCGCAGTCGCCGGGCGGCCTTTTCGACGCTTCACCCCCGCAGGCGTTGCGCGAGCGCATCGCGGGCGAACTGGCGGGCGCGATCATCGAGCGCATGCGCGGGTTCTTCGACGCGGGCTTCGCCGACACGGCGGTGCTCTGGGCCCGCTTCGACGCGCTGTCCGGGCGGGATGTCGTGATCGACGCGGATCGCGAGCGCGTGCTGACCGGACGTGCCGAAGGCGTCGATCACCAGGGGGCGTTGCGGGTGCGCACCGCCGACGGGGTCGTGGCGGTGGCGGCGGGCGAGGTGTCGGCCCGCCTTCTCGACGACGTCGTCTCGACCGGGGCGTCCCGGTGAAGGCGCTTGCCGCCGCTCTCATCGTCGCGAACCTGCTCGCGCTCGCCTGGTGGCAGGGCTGGATCGACGACTGGGTGCCGAGTTCGCGGGAACCGCAGCGCGTCGCGCGGCAGGTGGCTCCCGAACGACTGGCGGTGGTGCCGATCGAGCGGCTCGATACCGCGTTGCGCCGCCTCGCCGACGCGGATCGCTGTCTGGAGGTCGGCCCGCTGGACGACGCGGCGTTCGCGCGCGTCGCTTACTGGGTGGCGACGCTGGGCACCGGCGCCCGCGGCGAGGCGATTCCGCCGGTCTATCGGGTTCGCCTCGGCGCCACGATCGAGCGCGCCGATCTGCTTGCGCGCAGGGCGGAACTGGCCGCGACGGCGGGCCGGGAGCCGGTGCCCTGCACCGGGGCCGCCGTCGAGCAGAAACGCCAGGGCGCGGCCGGGCCGCCACTGTCCGGCGGTGCGGCGATGCAGCCGCCTGGCACCGGCGGCGAGTTCAGCCGCTAGGGCCGGGTCGCTCCGTCGTCCTCGAGCGAGGCACTCGGCGCATTGCGCCGCACCGATTCGATTCCGCTGTCGCGAGAGCGCGTGGTGGCGTACATCTCGCTGGTGCCGATCACCTGTCCGTTGCTGGACTTCAATGTGAAGTAGGGTTCGCCGCGCACCGAGGTGAGTCGCTCGAACATCTCGTCGCGCAACGCGCTGCTGCGAACCGCGTCGATGCCTTCGCGCGCGCTCGAGGCGCGGGTATACATCTGACTCGCGAGAATCGTCTCGCCGTTTTCTGCCTTCAGCGCGAACGAGTACTCGCCACCTGCTGACTTGCTGATGATGAACTTGGCTGGCATTGTGAAGCCCCCCGTTGACGCCAGGCCAAGTGTAGCCCACGGGCCGGCGTGCCGGGACCGACACCCGATGCCCGGCGAGCTGCGACGACCCATGCCAACTTCGACGAAGCGTCCGTGCGTTCGCGAGACGGGACTGCCGCAGCGCTGCCGCCAGCGTGATACGCGGTGAACGTCTTCACGTACGGTTCGCTGATGTATCCGCAGGTCTGGGACCGCGTCGTCTGCGGCCGTTATCGCAGCGCGACCGCGCGCCTGGCCGGATTCCGCCGGCGCGCGCTGATCGACGCCAGCTATCCGGCCGCGGTTCCCGATCCGACCGCACTGATCCGGGGCCGCCTCTACTTCGACGTGGCCCCTGACGATCTCGGCCGCCTCGACGCGTTCGAGGCCGCCGAGTACCGTCGCGACGAGGTCGAAGTGCAGGTGGACGTCGACGGTGAGGGCGTGCCCGCGCGGGCTCAGGTGTACGTCTATCTGGTCGAGTCGCGACTGGCGCCGCAGGACTGGGACGCGGCGCGATTCGAGCGGGATCACCTTGCCGACTTCGCGCACCGCCACGGCGCCGCAGGCGGTCCCCGCGACTGAAGCCCGCGCTCAGCGCCCGGTGCGGATCCGGCGCAGCGTCTCGGTGGTCGAGCGCTCGTGCTGGAACGGAATCGAGTGCACCGTTCCGCCCCAGCCGCGCACCTCGTCGCCGCCGACGATCGCGTCGACCGACCAATCGCCCCCCTTGACCAGCGCGTCGGGGCGCGCCGCGACGATCAGCGACAACGGCGTGTCCTCGTCGAACCAGGTGACCCAGTCGACGCAGCCGAGCGCCGCGAGCACCGCCATCCGGTCCTCGCATCGATTGATCGGTCTGTCCTCGCCCTTGCCCAGGCGCTTCACCGACGCGTCGCTGTTGACGGCGACGAGCAGGCTGCGACCCAGTGCGCGGGCCTGCGCAAGGTAGGTCACGTGACCGCGGTGCAGGAGGTCGAACACGCCGTTGGTGAAAACCAGCGGCCGGTCGGCGTGCATCATCCGCGCGGCGACCTGCGCGGGCTGGAGGATCTTGCGCTCGAAGTCTGGCGTGAAGGCTGCCTGATTGGCCGGGGTCATGGACTCAATTGTCGGTACACGGCGGTCGTCACCGCCAGCATTGTCTCGCGCTCGAGTTCACCCGACAACGCATAACCGAATCCGTGATCGAACCAGTAGAAGCTGCCGAGCCGGCCCTGCTCGGCGAAGCGAAAGGCGGTTTCCGAACCGCTCGGATCGCGCCGCAGGAACAGCGTCAGCCGCTGGCCGGAGGCGCTCTCGAACATGAACTGGGCCGCGACACCGCCGCTTGGATCGGGCAGCAGCCGCCCTCCGACCAGCCGAAAACCTTCGGCCTGCAGGTCCGGAACTTTCAGCGGCGCACCGAGCCGCTTGGACAGCCAGGCGACCAGATGAGCCTGCTCGGAGGCCGCGACTTCCACCGGGTGGCGCACCTCCGGCACGTAGGCCGCGTGGGCGATCGTCGCGGCGCGCACCAGCGGCGGACTCACAGCTCCGTCTGCCTCGAGCGCGATCCGTTCGGGTTGCGCGTCCCGCACGGCCCAGCCGATCGCGACGCCGACGCTGATGGCGAGCAGCAGTGCGGCTGCCTGCAGGTACGGGCGCGCATTCGCCGGTCGACCGCCTGCGGCGGCGCGTCGTGCGTCCCACGCGACCGGGTGGCCTCTGGCGGCCGCGAGCAGCGCGGGCGGGATTGGATCCCCCATTTCGCCGGCGAACAGGCCGCGCAGCGCGTCGTTCTGAGCCCGAAACTGCCGTGCCCGGGCCCGCAGCGCAGGGTCGGCGGCAAGGGTCCGTTCGATGCGCTCGGTCTCGTCCGCAGGCAGGCGAGCGTCGACCCAGGCCTGGAGGTCGGTGTCGTCGACGGGGGAAGAAGACTGGTTCATTTGATTCGGGTCAATCGAGGCGTGTCCTGATGATCGGCCGGCGCGCGCGGGGCGCCCACTGGGGCCTCCAGTGCGTCGCGCAGGCAGGCGCGTGCCCGAGACAGGCGCGACATCACGGTGCCGATCGGAACCGTCAGCGCGGCGGCCGCCTCGGCGTAGCTCAGTTGCTCGACTGCGACGAGGATCAGCACCTCGCGGTGCTCGATCGACAAGCGCGTGAACGCGCGCTGCAGGTCCAGGGCATCGATCGGGCCGTCGGCGAGCGCGTCGGTCGCCGCGGCGCGCGTGTCGGCGTCGATTTCGACCTCGGTCGCGACGAAACGCTCCCCGCGCGCCACGTCGACGCGCCGATTGTGCATGATCGAGAACAACCAGGCGCGCAGATCCGACCCGCGCTGCCACTGCCGATGCCGGGCCCAGGCACGCTCGAGCGTGTCCTGGACGAGGTCGTCGGCGGCGAACCGTTCGCCGGTCAGTACCCTCGCGTAGCGCCGCAGCCGCGGCAGCAGCGCGATCAGCGCGTCCGCGAACTCAGGGTTTGGCGATGCGCCAGACATTGTTGAAGCCGTCGCCGGTGCGCTCGCCCGGCTGCTTGTCGCGGACCCACAGGTACAGCGGCTTGCCCTTGTACGCCCACTGCATGTGCCCGTCGTCGCGCCTGACGATCGAATAGTCGCCCGAAGCGCTCGCACCTGCGTCTGCCATCAGCGGCGGCCAGTTGGTGGCGCAGGGACCGTTGCACACGCTCTTGCCCGAGCCCATCGGGTCCTTGTCGAATGTGTACAGGGTCATCCCGGCGTCGTTGGTGAGCACCCCGTCCGACACGCGGGCGGGCGCACCGCCGTACATCGCCGCGCAAGCGGTCAGGGTCAGGGCGAATGTTGCGGCTGCGAACGAGCGGATGCGGAACATGGCGGACCTCGTATGAAGGGTTGTTCCGCGTTAACGACTCGCGGCCCGCAAATATTCCCCGTCGCGCGCCGGGCGTTCGACTGGCGCCGCCTCAGGCGGGCATCGGTTCGATGCGCGCGAGTTCCTTGCGATAGCGGTTCAGGTCCTGCGCGCTGTTCAGCGGCCGGCCCAGCAGAAGCGACAGGTTGTGCAGGATCCGGTCCATCACCTTGCGCTCCCAGGTCGCATCGAAGCGGATCTGCTCGTCCAGCCAGTGCTCCAGCCAGCCGGGTTCCGGAAGCCGGCTCTGCACCGTGTCGTTCGGGAAAAGCGACTTGTTCACGTGCAGATTGGTCGGGTGCAGCGCCTTCGAGGAACGGCGCGCGCTCGCCATCAGCACGCCGATCTTGGCGAAGGCCGCGCGGGCGCCGTTGCCGGTCTGCTCGATCGCGCGCTTCATGTATTGCAGATAGGCCCCGCCGTGGCGGGCCTCGTCGCGGGAGATCGTGTCGTAGATCTGCTTGATCACCGGCTCGGTGTGCCAGTCCGCCGCACAGCGGTACCAGTGGTTCAGGCGGATCTCGCCGCAGAAGTGCAGCATCAGCGTCTCGAGCGGCGGGGCCGGATCGAACTCGAAGCGCACCGCGTGCAGCTCCTCCTCGGTGGGCACGAGATCGGGGCGAAAGCGCCGCAGGTACTCCATGAGCACCAGCGCGTGCTTCTGCTCCTCGTAGAACCAGACCGATATGAAGGCGCTGAAGTCGCTGTCCTCGCGATTGTCGCGCAGGAACATCTCGGTGGCCGGCAGCGCCGCCCATTCGGTGATCGCGTTCATCCTGATCGTCTGCGCCTGCTCTTCCGAGAGTTTGGACGCTTCGAAAGCGTCCCAGGCGATGTCGTCGTGGAGGCTCCAGCGCACGCGCTCGAATGATTTGAAGAGTTCCGGATAAAGCATGACGGCACCAGATAGTTAACCGTTTATTGTAACAACCGTGTGCCGGCCTGCCCATAGGCATGATCGGCGCCGCGCGCCGCGCAAATCAGCCGGCCGCCTTGCGCCGCAACCAGCGCATCAGCGCGCCCAGCAGCGGGAGCTTCTCGTAGAGTTCCTCGGCGGCATCCCAGAAGTCGCGGTGGTAGGTGATGAGGCCCTGTTCGTCGAATCGCAGCTGGGTGCAGCCGCGGATGCACTGCACCCCTCGCGGAGACCCTCGCCGGAAGCGGAACTCGAAGTCCCAGACGAGGAACGCCTGCTCGCCGTCGGACACGGTTTCCCTGACGATGAAGCGGGGTCCGTCCATCGCGACGAACATGTGCGCGAAGACGCGACGGATCTCGGCCGTTCCGCGCACTTCGTTGAAAGGGTCTTTGAAATAGGCGTCGTGCGCGTAGATCGCGTCGAGGCGATCGACGTCCTGCGGCGAGATCGCCTCGAAGAACGCAGTCGCACGGGCGAGCGCGGCGTCGTGTCGCGCGCGTCCGTGCTCGGCGCCGCCAGGGTGGTCGCTCATGGCAGCGCGTCCCCGGCGTGACGGGCGGAACCGCGATCGCTTCGGGTGAACCGGCGCATCAGCGCGAAGTACAGCCGGTACGGCAGCATCTGGAGCACCTTCATGACGCGGGTGAAGCGACCCGGGAAGTGGATCTCGAAGGCTCCGCGAGCAAGGCCCGCCAGGATGCTGCGCGCCGCGTCCTCGGGGTCGATCAGCGCGGGCATGCTGAAGTCGTTGAGTTCGGTGAGCGGCGTACGGACGAACCCCGGGTTGATCAGGTAGACGCCGACGCCGAGCGGGTGCATGTCGAGATACAGCGACTCGGCGAGGTTGTTCAGGGCCGCCTTGGTCGGCCCGTAGACGAGCGACTTCGGCAGGCCCCGATAGCCGGCCACGCTGGAAACGAGCGCAATGCCGCCGCGGCGCTCGCGCCGCATCACCGGAAGGAGCACCGCGAGTCCATTGAGCACACCGTCGAGATTGGTGCGCACCACGCCGAGCGCGTCGTCGAGCCGAAACTGGTCCGTGCCCATCGGGGTGTAGGTCCCCGCGACCCAGATCGTCAGGTCGATTCCGCCCAAGTCCGTCTGCACGCGCCGATGCGCGTCGGCGACGCTGCCCGGATCGGTGACGTCCATCGGGACGACGCAGGCACGCTGGCGCGACTCGCCCTGCACCAGGGCGTCCAGCGCCTGCGCACGGCGCGCAGACAGGGCGACGTGTGCGCCGCGCTGCAGCAGTGCGGTGGCGAGCGCCGCGCCGATGCCGCTGGACGCGCCGACCAGCCACACGCGCTGGCCGCGCCAGTCGCTGATCCTCGGATTCAGCGGCGCGAACATCAGCGCCTGGCCAGCGACAACGTGACTTCTCCGACGCGGATGCCGAACTTGCTCATCACGGCCCGGTTCAGCAGCACGCGATCGTCGATCAGGAACATCCAGTCGTCGAACTCGAAATGACGCACTGTCCCGTCGACCGGTATCGCCATCGTGTAGCGCCAGCGCAGCGAGTTGCCGGAGACGTCGCCGGTGGCGGTGCCGACCACGTCGTCGGCGGTCCCGCGGAAGCTTCCGTCGGGAAGCCGGCGCAGCGTCCAGACGCGCTTTTGCCGCTCGCCGTCAGACCAGACGAAGTCCTCGTCCAGGGTGCCGGTGTCGCCCGCCCAGCTCGCCCGGATCACGACGGTGAAGCGGCGCAGGACTTTGCCCGAGCGGTCCTGGAACATTCCCCATCCGTCCAGCGTTCCGTCGAAGAAGCGCTGCAGTTCGAGCGCGGGGCGTTCGGCGCGATAGGCCGAAGAATCCGGCCCCGCACAGCCCGAAACGAGCGCCGCGGCGGTCAGCAGGGCGCAAAGAGCGGTCCGTCGTATCCAGGCAGGCGAGCGCATCAGGCGCCTCCGTGAGGCAGGTGTCGAGGGGGTTGCGAAGGCCCGGTATGGGGCAGAGGCGCGAGCAGGACGACCACGCCGGCGGCGAGCTTCAGCGCGCACGGCAGCGCGGCGTAGGCGAGGCTCAGCGCCAGCGTGTCGGTTCCGCGGCCGGGTTCGTAACCCATCCACGCGAGCGCCGGCAGCGCGAGCCCGGCGGCGATCGCGAGGTTCATCTTCGTCGCCAGATTCCAGAGGCCGAAATACGAACCTTCCCGGCTGCCGTCGTGCCCGGCATCGGCGATCGTCGCGGACAGCAGCGCGGGCGGAATCGCCAGGTCGCTGCCCAGCGCCAGGCCGGTCAGCACGCACACCGCCAGGAACGGGAGCGTGTCGCCGTGCCCGAGGCTCAGCGCCCACATGAAGGCGAGCACCGAGGACGCCATGCCGACCAACCAGGTGGTGCGCAACCCGAAGCGTCTGGCCAGGTGAACCCAGAGCGGCATTCCAAGGGCGCCGGCCGCGAAGTAGCTGATCAGGAACAGGGCGATCGATCCATCGTCGCCACCGACCACGTCGCGAACGAAGAAGAGCACCAGCGTCGCAGGGATCGCCGTGGCGACGCCGTTCAGCATGAACGCCCCGAGCAGCCACCGGAAGCTCGGGGTTTCGAGCACCTCTCGCCAGGCGGCCCAGTTGCCGAACGCCATCGTTCCGGGGCTGCGCGGCGCTCTTGCGACCGACGGCGCCGGTGCGTACGCCGCCGCGACGGCCGACACGAGCGACAACAGGGCGAACCCGGCGACCAGCGGCACGACGTATCGCGGCGCGAGGAGCGCGGAGGCGCAGACCACGCCGAGCAGGCCGAACCCCTCGCGCGTGGTCGTCACGCGCGTTCGCTCGACCGTATTCGTGCCGATGCCCGCGCCCCAGGACTGGTACGCGATCGACACCGTCGAATAGGCGAGATACGTGACCACCGAGGTGGCCGCGAGCCATGCGGCCAGTGCCCACTCGCTGTTCGACGGCGGCGCGAACATCGCCGCGAAGCCGATCACGAGCACCGGCAGCGCGAACCAGATCCAGTGGCGGTAGTCGAAGCGCGCCCGCAAACGGTCCATCGTCGAGCCGATCAGCGGGTCCGCGAGCGCGTCGATCAGGCGCCCGGCGAACAGCACGATTCCGATGATGGCGAGATCCAGGCCGAGCGACCGGCTGTAGAAGTTGGGGAGCAGCACGAACAGCGGAAGCTCGAGCAGCGCCAGCGGCATGCGCAGCGCCGAGTAGGCGAACAGCGACGGCCATCCGTGACGCACGTCGGCGAGGGCGCCCGCTTGCGCGCTCACCGCGGCACTCCTGCGGGTTGCGTCGGAGCCTGCGCGCGGTCCAGCAGGCGGCCGCGCAGCTCGGGCGCGTTCGTGCGCGGATCGAGCCAGATCGCAAAGAAAGCCGCCGCGAAATCGGGGTCGGGGACGGCGCCGATGTTGCGGTCGTTGCGGTAGAACTGCACGCCGCCGCCCGGCCGGTTCACGCCGGTCAGCCGGTCACCGTCCTCGACGTCCGGAAAGATGCGGCGCATCGCGGCGAACCAGGCGTCGCGCCGCTGGGCGTCACCGAAGCCCAGGCGGGTGATCTCCTCCAGACTGGTCCGGGCGATCGCTTCGCCCTTGAGCGCGCGTGCGTACTGCAGGTCCAGCGCGAACGGCGCGCGCGCAAAGCGCATCGGGTCAAATCCATCGCGATCGACCCACAGGCGCGCCTCGTAGACCTTCAACCCGAACCATCGCAGCACCCCGTCGCCGGACAGCCTCGCGTCGGCGATCG
>JAHEDO010000124.1 GCA_024641185.1 Burkholderiaceae bacterium
ACCAACTCCGGCTGGGAGCGGGCGGCAGCCACGCTGCGCCAGCTACCGGCGCTCAGGAACAGGATCCGGGCACTCGAGCGTGCGGCGGGTGCGCATCGGGCTGACGAACAAGGCGCCGATGGCCAGGGCGTCATCGAACCAGAGGAATGAGACCATGACCGTGCTCGACATCCGGGCGATTCTCGAACACCTGCCGCACCGCTATCCGTTTCTTCTGGTGGACCGGGTCCTCGAGCTCGAAAAGGGCAAGCGGATCGTCGCGCTGAAGAACGTGACGATCAACGAACCATTCTTCGTCGGGCATTTTCCCCACCTGCCCGTGATGCCCGGGGTGCTGCAGATCGAGGCGCTAGCGCAGGCGGCCGGCATCCTTTCCTTCCAGACGATGGGGCGCGTCTCCGACGACCGCTCGGTCTACTATTTCGTCGGCATCGACAGCGCTCGGTTCAAGCGGCCGGTGGTGCCGGGCGATCAGCTGCGCCTCGAGGTCGAGATCCGCCGGGTCGCGCGCTCGATCTGGAAGTACGCGGGACGCGCGACGGTCGACGGCCAGGTGGCCGCCGAGGCCGAGCTGATGTGCACGCTGCGTGAGATCGAGCCGGCCGCCAATGGCGCGGCAGAAGCGGCGGCGCCGGCGTCCGGCGACCAGTGATCCGGACCGCCACCGGGAGCTGCGCATGACACGAGTGCATCCAAGCGCGATCATCGACCCGAAGGCGGAACTGGGCGACGACGTCGAAGTCGGGGCGTACGCACTGATCGGTCCGAACGTGCGGGTCGGCGAGGGCACCACGGTCGGGCCACACACGGTGATCGAGGGCCACACCTCGATCGGCAGGCGCAACCGGATCTTTCAGTTCGCCTCGATCGGCGCGGCGCCCCAGGACAAGAAGTACCGCGGCGAGCCGACCCGGCTCGAGATCGGAGACGACAACACGATTCGTGAATTCGTCACTCTGAACTGCGGGACGGCGCAGGACGTCGGCGTCACCCGCGTGGGCCACGACAACTGGATCATGGCCTACGTCCACATCGCCCATGACTGCCAGGTGGGCGACCATACGATCTTCGCCAACAGCACCAACCTGGCGGGGCACGTCGAAGTCGGAGACTGGGTGATCCTGGGCGGATATACCGGGGTGCACCAGTTCTGCAAGATCGGTGCGCACGCAATGACGGGGGTCGGGACAGTCGTGCTTCACGACATTCCCCCCTTCGTCATGGCATCCGGCAACACCGCTCAGGCGCACGGCATCAACAGCGAAGGGCTTCGCCGACGGGGCTTTGCCAACGAGACGATCAACGAGATCCGGCGCGCATACAGAACGCTGTACAAGAGTGGTCTCACGCTGGAGGCCGCACGCACGCAGCTCGCCGGGCAGGCCGCCGAGGGCGGTGCAGGCAGCGCGGAGATCGGGACGCTCGCGAGCTTCCTGGCGAGCGTGAGCCGCGGAATCGTGCGCTGACGCGCACGGCCTGGCCGATGGGTCGACCGCCTAATGCCGTCGCGACGACAGCCGAGCTTCGCCGGCGCGCCGCGGCCGTGCCGCCCGAGGACGCCGAACGAGGTTCCGGACGGCGTGTCGCGATGGTTGCCGGCGAGGCTTCCGGTGATCTGCTCGCCGCCTCCGTTCTGCGGGGCCTGCACGGCGTGGACCCGGCGCTGGACGCGCGCGGCATCGGCGGGCCCGCGATGGCGGGCGAGGGCTTCCAGGGCTGGTGGTCGATCGACGAGCTTTCGGTGCGCGGTTACGTGGAGGTGCTGGCCGCGCTGCCGCGCCTGCTCAGGCTTCGGTCCTTGCTGGCTCGCAGGGTGCTCGCCTGGCATCCCGAGCTCTTCGTCGGCGTGGACGCACCGGACTTCAATCTCGCGCTCGAGCGCAGGTTGCGCGCGTCAGGCATTCCGGTCGTGCATTTCATCAGCCCCTCGATCTGGGCCTGGCGGGCCGAGCGCATCGAGGCGATCCGCTCCGCGGTCGACCATATGCTGCTGGTGTTTCCGTTCGAGGAGGAGATCTATCGCAAGGCCGGTATCCCGGCCACGTATGTAGGGCATCCTCTCGCCGACGCAATTCCTCAGCAGGTCGACCAGGCGGGTGCGCGGCGGGCGCTGGGGCTGGAGCCCGCGCGGGTCACGGTTGCGTTGCTGCCCGGCAGCCGGGCGTCCGAGTTGAGCTACATGGCGGAGCTGTTCCTGCAGACGTCCGCCTGGATGCACGCGCGGCGAGGCGACCTGCAATTCGTGCTTCCGGCGGCGGGAGCGGCGCTCTACGAGCGCCTGCGCGGACATCTGGCGGCACGCCGCGAGCACGACGGTCTGCGGCTCACGCTCGTGCAGGGGCGGTCACACGACGCGCTGGCCGCCGCGGACACGGTACTCGTCGCCAGCGGCACCGCGACGCTGGAGGCGGCGCTGTTTCGCCGACCGATGGTGATCGCCTACCGGATGCCCTGGCTCAGCTACCGGCTGATGAGAAACAAGGGCTACCTGCCCTGGATCGGGCTGCCGAACATCCTCGCGGGCGAGACGCTGGTGCCCGAGTTCGTGCAGGACGCGGCGAACGCGCCGGCGCTCGGCGCCGCGCTGCTCGGGCAACTCGACGACGTCGGCGGGCGCGAGCGGCTCGCCGCGCGTTTTGCGCAAATGCACGACGAATTGCGCCGGGACTGCGCGTCGCGCGCGTCGCGGGTACTGCTGGAGATGATCGATGCCGGGACGCGCACGGGTACGCGCTGATTCCGCGCAGATCGGGCTCGATCTCGCGCAGCGCGGTGGCCACACCTGCGGGGTCGACGAGGCCGGCCGCGGGCCGCTGGCCGGTCCGGTGTTCGCTGCCGCGGTGATCCTCGATCCGAAGGCGCCGATCGCGGGCTTGCGCGACTCGAAGACGCTGAGCGCGGCGCGCCGGGAGACACTCGCCGCCGAGATCCGCGAGCGGGCGATCGGCTGGGCGATCGCCAGTGCGTCGGTCGCCGAGATCGACTCGCTGAACATTCTGCAGGCGACCATGTTGGCGATGCGTCGCGCGGTCGAGGCGCTCGTGCCGCAGCCCGCGCTTGCGCGCATCGACGGCAATCGGGCACCGCGGCTGCAATGCGCGGTCGAAACCCTTGTCGGTGGAGACGCGCTCGATCCGGCGATATCCGCCGCGTCGATTCTCGCCAAGACCGCCCGGGACGCCGTGCTCACCGAGCTGCACCTCGCCTGGCCGATGTACGGTTTCGACGTGCACAAGGGCTATCCGACGCCGGAACATTTGCGCAGGCTGCGCAGCTTCGGGCCGAGCCCCGAGCACCGCCGAAGCTTCGGCCCGGTGCGCGAACTGCTCGCGCCAGGCACGGACGAGCAATGAGCCCGGCCAAAAACCCGGGGTCGGCGCGCCGGATCGTTTCGCGCGACAACACGCTGTTCCGTGAGCTGCTGCACCTGGCGGGATCGGCACGCGAGCGGCGCCGGCGTGAGGCGAGCCTGATCGAGGGCGTTCACTTGTGCGAGGCCTATCTGCAGCGCCACGGGCGCGCGCGCGAGGTGCTGGTGGCGGAGTCCGCGCTCGACAATCCCGAGGTGGCGACGCTGATCGCCGGGCTCGACGAGCCGCCGGTCGTCCTCGCCGCGCCGCTTTTCAAGGCGATCAGCGCGGTCGAGCACGGCGTCGGAATCGCGCTGCTGATCGATACGCCGCGGCCCGCATTGCCCGCGCGCATCGAGGCTGACACAGTCTATCTCGACCGCATCCAGGACCCCGGCAACGTCGGGACGATCCTGCGCACCTGCGCGGCCGCCGGCGTGCGCCGCGTACTGACCGCACCGGGTACGGCCTGGTGCTGGTCGCCGAAGGTCGTGCGGGCAGGGATGGGCGCGCATTTCCACCTCGAGATCCACGAGTCCGTCGGCTGGGCCGAGCTCGTGCCGCGATTGCGAGTGCAGGTGCGGGCGACGACCGCCGTTGCCGAAGGCGATCTGTGGGGCGCAGACCTGCGCGCGCCGGCGCTCTGGCTCTTCGGGCAGGAAGGTGGCGGGCTCGCGGCGGAACTTCTCGAGGCCGCGACGCTGACGGTCTCGATTCCCCAGACCCCTGCGGTCGAGTCACTCAATGTTGGCGTCGCCGCTGCACTCTGCCTGTATGAACAGATGCGCCAGCGCCGTTCCACCCGCCCGTCCTGACGCAGCCTCGGGCCCGAGCGCCGGCGGGCTCAGCTCGCGTGGAGCTGCAGCTCATGCAGGATCGTCGCGGCGATTTCTTCGATCGACTTCGTGGTCGAGGACAGCCAGCGGATTCCCTCGCGCTTCATCATCGTCTCCGCCTCTGCGACCTCGTAGCGGCAGGCTTCCAGCGACGCGTAGCGACTGTTCGGCCGCCGCTCGAACCGGACCTCGGCCAGTCGATCGGGGGAGATCGACAGGCCGAACAGCTTCGACTTGAAGCGGTAGAGCGTATCGGGAAGCCGATTGCGCTCGAAATCCTCGGGAATCAGCGGATAGTTCGCCGCCTTGATCCCGTGCTGCATCGCGAGGTACAGGCTGGTCGGTGTCTTACCGCTGCGCGACACGCCGACGAGGATCACGTCGGCGCTGGCCAAACCGACGTTCGACTGTCCGTCGTCATGCGCCATCGCAAAGTTGATGGCCTCCATCCGGCGCTTGTACTGAGCGCTGTCCGCGGCAGTGTGCGAGCGGCCGATCGTGTGCGTCGACTTGACGCCGAATTCCATTTCCAGCGGTTCGACGAAGGTGGCGAAGAGATCCAGGAACATCGCGTCGACCTGCCGGACGACGTCATTGATCTCCGCGTTGACGAGGGTGCTGAACACGATCGGCCGATTGCCGTCGGCCTCGCCCTGGGCGGCGATCCGCCGCACTGCGTCAGCGGCTTTGGTGGCGGTGTCCACGAAGGGCAGGCGCACCTGGCGCAGCGTCAGACTGTCGAACTGCGTGAGCAGTGAATGCCCGAAGGTTTCGGCGGTGATCCCGGTGCCGTCGGATACGTAGAAGACCGTCCGGACATTGTGTGTCGCCTGTTCATCGGGTATCATATTTAGCATATTAGTCGTTGAGATCGAAACCTGCCAGTCACTCGTATGCCCGAATTGGCTTACGAGCGCCCGACACGCGAAGTAGAATCGTTCGAGACTCGCCAGAGTGCTGCAGCCGCCCCGGCAATACGACGCCGGCCCGAGCCGATCGATGCGCGTGCCACCGGCGCGCCGGTGCGACTACAACATTCAGGCAAAGCGCCTTGAAGGCGCGAGGCCCCACGATTTTCCATCATGCTAGGAATTTTCCACCATGAACCACCACGAAGGGCGCCTCGTCGTCCCCTTCGAGGACTTGCGCATGACCGATGTCGATACGGTCGGCGGCAAGAATGCCTCGTTGGGGGAAATGATCAGCCAGCTCACCGCCTCAGGTGTTAGGGTACCCGGAGGATTCGCCACCACCGCCCACGCATTTCGCGAGTTCCTGACCCACAACCGTCTGACCGAGCGGATCGCGGAGCGACTGCAGGACCTGAACACCGAGGACGTCAAGGCGCTCGCCGATTGCGGCGCGGAGATCCGCGGCTGGGTCGCGGCGAGTCCGCTGCCGCCCGCGCTGGAGCAGGAGATCCGCAGCCACTACGATCGCCTGGTCGCCGAATCAGGGGCCGAGATCTCCGTGGCCGTGCGTTCGTCGGCAACCGCAGAGGATCTTCCGGACGCCTCGTTTGCCGGTCAGCAGGAAACCTACCTGAACATCACAGGCATCGACGCGGTACTGGAACGCATCCGTCACGTGTTCGCGTCGCTGTACAACGACCGCGCGATCTCGTATCGCGTCCACAAGGGCTTCGAGCACGCGAACGTCGCGCTGTCCGCCGGCATCCAGCGCATGGTGCGCAGCGACCTCGGCTCGTCGGGCGTGATCTTCACGATAGACACCGAGTCGGGCTTCCCGGACGTGGTCTTCATCACCAGTTCGTACGGACTGGGGGAGACCGTCGTGCAGGGTGCGGTCAACCCGGACGAGTTCTTCGTGCACAAGCCGATGCTCGCTGCCGGGAAGTTCCCGATCATCCGGCGCCAGCTCGGCAGCAAGCTGATCCGGATGGAGTTTGCCGATGGCGACGACGACGCCGGTCGAACCGTGCGCACGCTGAACACGCCGATCGAACAGCGCAACCGGTACTCGCTCGAAGACCCCGAAGTCGTCGAGCTCGCACGATATGCGGTGATCATCGAAAAGCACTACGGCCGTCCGATGGACATCGAGTGGGGCCGCGACGGCCGCGACGGCAAGCTCTACATTCTGCAGGCGCGCCCGGAGACGGTGAAGTCGCAGCACACGGGGATGCAGCAGCGCTTCAGCCTCAAGGCGTCGTCGGACGTTCTCGTTTCCGGGCGCGCGATCGGACAGCGCGTGGGCGCCGGCCCGGTGAGGGTGGTCGTCGATTCGAGCCAGATGGAGCGGGTGATGCCGGGCGACGTGCTCGTCACCGACATGACCGACCCGAACTGGGAGCCGGTGATGAAGCGCGCATCGGCGATCGTCACCAATCGTGGCGGGCGCACCTGCCACGCCGCGATCATCGCGCGCGAACTGGGTATTCCGGCGGTCGTCGGCTGCGGCGACGCGACCGAGCGGTTGCGCGACGGTGCGCTGGTCACCGTGTCCTGCGCACAGGGGGACACCGGATTCATCTACGACGGCCTGCTCGAGACCGAGATCACCGAGCTCGATACGGACCAGATGCCCGAGTTGCCGGTCAAGATCATGATGAACCTCGGCAACCCGACGCTCGCCTTCGAGTTCGCGCAGCTCCCGAGTGAAGGCGTGGGGCTGGCTCGTCTCGAATTCATCATCAACAACAACATCGGCATCCACCCGAAGGCGATCCTCGAATACCCGAACGTCGACCCCGAACTTCGCAAGGCCGTCGAGAGCGTCGCACGCGGGCACGCGACGCCGCGGGCGTTCTACGTCGAGCGCCTCGCCGAAGGCGTGGCGACGATCGCCGCGGCCTTCTGGCCCAAGCCGGTGATCGTGCGGCTGTCGGACTTCAAGTCGAACGAGTACCGCAAACTGATCGGCGGGGCGCGCTACGAGCCCGAGGAGGAAAACCCGATGCTCGGCTTCCGCGGCGCGTCGCGATACGTCTCGGGCGCCTTCCGCGACTGCTTCGAACTCGAATGCCAGGCGATGAAGCGGGTGCGCAACGACATGGGGTTGATCAATGTCGAGCTGATGGTGCCTTTCGTTCGAACGGTCTCGGAGGCCAGGGCGGTGGTCGATCTGCTCGCCAAGAACGGCTTGCAGCGCGGTGCGGGCGCGGCGCCGGACGGTTCCGGAGGTCTTCGCATCATCATGATGTGCGAGCTGCCGTCCAATGCGCTGCTCGCGGAGGATTTCCTGCAGTACTTCGACGGCTTCTCGATCGGCTCGAACGACCTGACACAGCTCACGCTCGGCCTCGACCGCGACTCGGGCCTCGTAGCCGAGGGCTTCGACGAGCGCGATCCCGCTGTACGCGTGCTGCTCGAGATGGCGATCACTGCCTGCAACAAGGCCGGCAAGTACGTCGGGATCTGCGGGCAGGGACCGTCAGACCATCCGGACCTCGCCGAGTGGCTGATGCAGCAGGGGATCGCGTCGATTTCGCTGAACCCCGATACGGTCGTGGCGACCTGGAGACGGCTCGCGGCAGCGCCGCCGGAAGTCGATCTGGCGAGCTGATCGCGCGCCGGCGTATCGAGGGGGCGAGCGCGGGAGCGGCGATCGGTCGGTCCGGCGCAGGCGCGGCGGCGGACTTCGGATGAATGTCCGCCAAAGGCGAACGTCGCCCCGAAATGCAAAGGGCCGCCCTCGGGGCGGCCCTTTCACCGGGTCGCCGGAGCGGCCCGGACTGCGAACTTCAGACGGTCAGCGCGTCACCATCATCAGCTCTTTCTTGCCGCCCTTGTAGGTGTAGAGCGTCAGGGCGCCGTTCTTGATGTCGCCATGCTTGTCGAAGGCGATCGTGCCGGTCACGCCGTCGTACTTGATCTTGGCGAGTTCCGGCAGGTATTTCTTCGGATCCGTCGAGTTGGCCTTCTGCATCGCGGCGACCATGGCCATCGTCGCGTCGTAGACGTACGGCGCGTACAGGTTCACGTCCACACCCATCTTGGCCTTGAACCTGGCTTTGAAGTCGTCCATTGCCTTCGCGCCCGCTGCGTCGACGCCACCGGCTTCAGCGCAGACGACCTGGCCGTCGGCCATGCCTTCGCCCGCCAGTTTGATGAGCTCGGACGTGCAGATGCCGTCACCGCCCATGAACTTGGCATCGATGCCGAGCTGCTTCATCTGGCGAAGCATCGGGCCCGCGACGGCGTCCATGCCACCGTAGAACACCAGGTCGGGCTTGGCGCCTTTGAGCTTGGTCAGAATCGCGTTGAAGTCAGTTGCCTTGTCGTTCGTGTACTCGCGGCCCACCACCTTGCCGCCGGCCGCCTTGACCGCCTTCGTGAACTCGTCGGCCACGCCCTGGCCATACGCGGTGCGGTCGTCGATGATCGCGAACGACTTGGCCTTGAGCTCCTTGACCGCATACCTGCCCAGCGCGCCGCCGAGCTGTCCGTCATGCGCGACGACCCTGAAAGCGGTGTTGAAGCCCTGCTGCGTGTACTTGGGGTTCGTTGCGGACGGCGAGATCTGCGGGATCCCCGCGTCGTGGTAGATCTTCGAGGCCGGGATCGTCGTGCCCGAGTTCAGGTGCCCGATCACGCCGTTGACCTTGGCGTCGACCAGTTTCGTCGCGGCGGCGGTGCCCTGCTTCGGGTCGGCGGCGTCGTCCTCAGAGAGCAGCTCGAACGTCACGTCCTTGCCGCCGATCTTCAGGTGCTTGGCGTTCAGGTCTTCGATCGCGAGCTTCGCGCCCGCCTCGTTGTCCTTGCCCAGGTGGGCGATCGAGCCGGTGAGCGGCCCGACGTGGCCGATCTTGACCACCGTCTGCGCGTACGCAGCGGAAGTTGCGAGAGCGAACGCGGCGACGATC
>JAHEDO010000004.1 GCA_024641185.1 Burkholderiaceae bacterium
CGGCATGCTGTTCATGCTGGGGGGCTTTGTCGGTGCCTTCCTGTTTGGCGAGACCGAGCGCTATTTCGATCACTGGTACAACAACGCCGGATACTACGGACGGCTGACGCTTGACCAGGTCTTTGGTGTCTCCCAGTCGGCTCTCGTGCTGATCGTCGTTCTGGTCGCGCTGTTCATGTTCTGGGGCGGCGAACAGTTGGAGCGCGTCTTCGGCCGCAAGGATCTGAGCGGGGAACCCAGGCTGCGAAAATTCGGCGCAGTCGGCCTGTTCGTCGCCGCGCTGGGCGTGCTGGTCCTCGGCAGTCCTACTTTGGAGGATCGCTACCAGCGACTCACTTTCAAGCGTACCGAGGTGATCGAAAGATCGGGTGCCGAGAAGGCGGGTGCCGAGAAACCGAGTGCCGAGAAGGCGGACGCCAAGAAAGCGGACGCCAAGAAAGCGGGTGCCGAAAAGGCGGATGCCAAGCCGCTGACGACAACCCGCGTCTACAGTGCCGACGAGATGCTGGGCAAGCGGCTGGTGTTCACCTCGCCGGCCGAGGCCTTCAAGGCGCGATACCAGCAGGCGATCAACCTGGTCTACCTGGATGTGCGCAGCGAGTCGGACTACAACCTCTATCACCTCGCCGACTCGGTCAATGTGCCTTTGGAGCGACTCGCGGAAATCGTCCCGAACCTGCTGAGCGAGCCCCCGGCCAACACCGTGTTCATCACCATCGGCAACGACGAGGCTGCGGCGATCAAGGCATGGAAACTGCTGGTTGCATCGAGCGTGCAGAATGTCTACATCCTGGAAGGCGGCATCAACCACTGGATCGCGGTTTTCGGCGCGGAAGACCCATCGCTCCAGCCGCTGGCGAACACAGGCGACGACCAGTTGCGATACGGCTTCCCGGCGGCCCTCGGCAGCCGCTACAAGTCCTGTTCCCCGAATCCGATCGAATACGAGAAGCTCGACTTTCAGGCCCGGATCGTCCTGCAACTCAAACGTGACAAGTCGGGGGGCGGCTGCGGCTAGTCTGACTGGGTCCGCAGCCTTCTGACTGCGTCCAGAGCCATTACGATCATTCCTGCTTTCGGATCTGCACGCCGCCAATGTGGCGGCAAGGGACTGCCCGCCAAGGTGAGCGGGCCGTACCAAGTGCTAGCATCCGCAGCGCAGTACCGCTGCAGAGCCACCGATGAAAGCAGGAGACAAAATGACCGAGCCGACCGACTTCACCGCCATCCTCGCCGACTGGGAAGCCAGGCAGCCCAATGCAGTCGCCATGCGCTTCGGTGCGGCACGCTGGACCTGGGCCGAGCTGGCCCAGCGTGTGCGCCGCAACGCCGCGGCCCAGCGGGCGGCGGGCCTTGCACCCGGCGACCGGATCGCCGTGCTCGACCTGAACCACCCGTCGTGCCTGGAACTGACGCTGGCGTGTGCGCAGGTCGGCACGGCCAATGCCGTGGTCAACTTCCGCCTCGCTCCACCCGAGATCGTGTATGTGATCAATGACGCACGCGCCCGGCTGCTCTTCGTGGGGCCGGAATTCGCAGGCGCCGTGGAGAAGATCCGCGAGCAATTGCCGACGGTCGAGCGAGTGATCCGCGTCGGAGGCGCCGACGACGAGTACGAAGCCTGGCTGGCCGCGCAGCCGCCCGACAGCAAGGTCCATCAGGCCGCGCCGGACGACTGTTTCGTGCAGCTGTACACGTCGGGCACGACCGGCTTCCCGAAGGGAGCGATGCTCACCCACCGCGGCATGCTGGCGCACTCGCGCAACTTCGCGTTCGGCCAGGACATTGGCCCGGACGCGCGCGTGCAGGTCGCGATGCCGCTGTTCCACGTCGGCGGCACCAGCTACTCGCTGCTGGCGATCAGCGCCGGCGCGCAGATCCTGATGATGCGCATGCCGGACCCGGCGGCGGTGCTGCAGATGCTCGAGGCCGAGAAGATTACGCACACCTTCCTGGTGCCGGCGCTGCTGGCCGCAATGAACCAGGTGCCGGGCGCCGCCGATCGCGACTACTCGGCCTTGAAGGCGCTGGCCTACGGTGCGTCGCCGATGCCGTTGCCGGTGATGCGTGCATCGCTCAAACTGTTCCCCGGCGTGATGGAGCAGGTCTACGGCATGACCGAGCAATCGGGTGTGGTCAGCGCGCTCGGCCCGGCCGACCATGCGGATCCTGCTGTGGCGCACCGGCTGGTGTCGGCGGGCAAGGCCATCCATGGCGTGGAGATCGAGATCCGCGAACCCGGTACCGGCGAGCCTGTCCCCACCGGCCAGCCCGGCGAGATCTGGGTGCGCAGCGAGCAGGTCATGGGCGGCTACTGGGGCAGGCCCGAGGCCACCGCCGCAGCGATCACGCCCGACGGCTGGCTGCGCTCGGGCGACGGCGGCCACATGGATGCCGACGGCTACGTCTACGTCACCGACCGCATCAAGGACATGATCATCAGCGGCGGCGAGAACATCTACCCCGCCGAGATCGAGCGAGTGCTGGCCGAGCACCCGTCAATCATGGACGTCGCCGTGATCGGCGTGCCGGACGAGCGCTGGGGCGAAGTGCCCAAGGCTGTCGTCGTCGCCAAGCCCGGCGCCACTGTCGACCCGGCACAGTTGCTCGCCTTTTGCCGCGAGCAGTTGGCTTCGTTCAAGTGCCCCAGGTCGGTCGACGTGGTCGCCGAGCTGC
The DNA here is from genome assembly GCA_024641185.1 of Burkholderiaceae bacterium. Taxonomy (GTDB): domain Bacteria; phylum Pseudomonadota; class Gammaproteobacteria; order Burkholderiales; family Burkholderiaceae_E; genus Quisquiliibacterium. The sequence goes on from JAHEDO010000004.1 coordinate 2,677, forward strand.
CTCGCAACCCGACCGGCAAGGTCTTGAAGCGAAGCCTTCGCCAGCCGTATTGGGAAGGGCGCGAACGGCAAGTCGTTTAGGCCCGCTCCTGCCCGAACGCGGGCGTTCATCATTGCGGCCGCGCGTGATTTCGCCGCGCGTGCCCCTCCATCTGCCGCCGCATACCCATTCCTTTTTCGTGGGTAAGCATTAGGGCGTACGGTGGTTCACCTGCCGGTCGAGGCGCTTCTCGTCCGGAGGTCACCTTGGTACTAGCCGAGCCACGGGCACGAATCTGGCGACGGTCCGCTACGTCAACCGACGTAAGGGCCGGATGCCTGTCGAATCGAGCCTGGCAACTCGAAGAGTCCGAAGCATCGGCCGCTCGAGCCGATTTCGGAGTTCATCGTCGGCCTCGCAATCAGGTCGACGACCATTGCATTGCACAGGAGGCAAGGATGAGCGGACTAAAGATCCTGGGTTCGGATGGAAAGTCGAAATCGATCGACGGTGCGAAGATCGAATCCCTGAAGGGAGCACTGCGCGGATCGCTGCTTCAGCCTGGCGACGCGGGCTACGACGAATCTCGAACGATCTGGAACGCGATGATCGACCGCCGACCGGCACTGATCGCGCGCTGCACGGGTGCCGCCGATGTGATGCTCGCCGTCAATTTCGCGCGTGAGAACGGGCTGCTTCTCGCGGTGCGCAGCGGTGGTCACAACATCGCGGGCAACGCCGTTTGCGACGACGGGATGATGATTGATCTGTCGCCGATGAAGCTGGTGCGCGTAGACCCTGAGACGCGCACCGCACACGTCGGCCCGGGCGCGACGCTGGGCGATTTCGATCATGAGGCCCAGGCGTTCGGCCTGGCCACGCCCACGGGCATCAACTCCACGACCGGTGTGGCCGGCTTGACGCTCGGGGGCGGATTCGGCTGGCTGTCGCGCAAATGGGGTATGACGATCGACTCTCTGGCGGCGGCCGACGTCGTCACCGCGGACGGCAAACTCGTGCGCGCCAGCGAGAGCGAGAACCCCGATCTGTTCTGGGCCATCCGTGGCGGCGGCGGTAACTTCGGGATCGTCACGCGTTTCGAGTTCCGGCTGCACCCGGTCGGGCCGAACGTGCTGGCCGGTCTGGTGGTTTACCCGATCGACCAGGCGCGATCGGTGCTGCAGAAATATCGCGCGTTCGCCAAGACATTGCCCGACGAGTCCGCGGTATGGATCGTCATGCGCAAGGCGCCACCGCTGCCCTTCTTGCCCGAATCCGTCCACGGCAAGGAGGTCGTCGTATTCGCGCTATTTCACGGCGGCGACCCGAAGGAGGGTGAGGCGCTGTTCGCGCCGTTGCGCCGGTTCGGAACGCCCGTGGGCGAGCACATTGGCGTGCAGCCGTTCGCGGCGTGGCAAACCGCGTTCGACCCGCTGCTCACCCCTGGCGCGCGCAATTACTGGAAATCCCACGACTTCATTGAGTTCGAGGACGCCCTCATCGATGTCGCCCTGAAGTACGTGGGCCAGCTGCCTTCGCCGCACACCGAGATCTTCATCGGTCAGATCGGCGGCGCGATGAGCCGCGTGGCTTCGGACGCTACGGCCTACTCGGACCGCAGCGCGCAATACGTCATGAACGTGCACGGTCGTTGGGAAACCGCGGCGGAAGACAAGTCCTGTGTCGCCTGGTGCCGTCGGCTGTTCGATGAGGCGGCGCCCCACGCCACTGGCGGTGTTTACGTCAATTTTCTGACCGAGGACGAAGGGGATCGTGTCGCGAAGGCCTATGGCGGAAACTTCAAGCGCATGGCGCAGGTCAAAGCGAAGTACGACCCGGGCAACCTGTTCCGGCTGAACCATAACGTCAAACCTCAGGCCTGAGGACCGGCGATTTGGACGTGGGCCACGCGCGCGCGTGTGGCCCACGGCGCGTCTAGCCTGGACCGGCATCGCTCGCCCCATTCTTCCACCAATCATCGGCTTCACGACGGCAGGATCACGCCCTTGCCCGAGGACTGCTGGTCGAACAGCCGATAGGCTTCCTCGGCCTGATCCAGCCGCCACTGGTGCGTGAACAGGCGGTCGAGGTCGATGCCCCTGTCGGCCACGTACTCCGCGCACGCCGCCTGTCCGACGGTGGAAAAGGTCCAGGAGCCGATCAGCGTGACCTGCCGGCGCAGCAGGTCGGGACTGACGTCGAGCGTGACGCTGTCACCCTCGCCGACGAAGCAGGCCTTTCCCCAGGTGCGCACGCACCGCACGGCCTGCGCGCGGGCGGCGGGCGACGAAGACGCGTCCATCGACGCGTGCGCGCCGCGGCCGTGGGTGAGGGCGCGGATCGCCTGCACGACGTCCTCGGTCTTCGCGGGGTTGACGAGTTCGTGCGCGCCGAAATCGCGTGCCCTCGCGAGTCGCTCGTCGTTGGTGTCGAGCGCGATCACCCGTGCGCCCATCTGCGACGCGAGCAGCGTCGCTGACAGCCCCACCGGACCCTGGCCGAAGACCGCGATCGTCTGGTCCGCGGTCAGGCCCAGCCTGTGCAGCGCGCCCCACGCGGTGCCGGTGCCGCAGGAGATCGCGGCGCCGGCGGAAAACGACAGTTCGTCGGGCAGCGGCACCAGCGTGCGCGCCGGGCATTTCATGTAACGCGCGTGCGCGCCGTGTCCGGTGGCGCCGTAGACCTCGGCGACCCCGTCCACGCACAGCTGCATCCACCCGGTCGAGCAGTGCTCGCAGACGCCGCAGCCGCGGTAGTGGTGCTGCATCACGCGCTGGCCGACCTTGGCCTGTCGCGGCGACACGCCAGGCCCGACCGCCGCGACCACTCCGCATGGCTCGTGCCCGGCGATCAGCGGACCGCTGGTCGCGCCCAGGCCCAGCGATGCGGCGCCGCCGACGGCGCGGTAGAACTTGAGATCGCTGCCGCACATGCCGGAGGCCTTGATCTCGAGGACGACCTCGCCGGGACCCGGGGTCGGATCAGGGAAGTCCAGGATCTCGAGCTTGCGGTTGCCGCTGAACACCACGCCCTTCATTGCGATTCTCCAGTTGTCGTCGACCCGAACCCAAGTCGACCCGAACCCAAGATTAGCCGCAGGCGGCGAGCAAAGCCAGCGAGCCCCGTCGGTTGTCGGCGGGCGAGTGGCAATGCCCGAATTCACTGCGCCACGCATTGTCTGCGCGGCGGCTTTCGTGCAGCATCCCTGATCGTACGATCAACGATCCCGGTGCGTCCGCACCGGGTGCCGTTGCAGGAGGAAAGACGATGACGCAGCAGAAAGCGACAGACGCGCGGCGCGACCGGGCTTTGGCGATTCATTCAATCGACAGGTTCGCGATCAGCGTTCCGGAACTCGGCGCAGCGCGCCGATTCTTTACCGCGTTCGGGCTGGACGTGCGCGATATCCCCGGCGGGCTTGCGCTGTACACGTACCGGGGCGAGCATTGCTGGGCCAGCGTCCACGAGAGCGGGCGCCCCAAGCGGCTCGAGTACCTGAGCTTCGGCGCGTACCCCGAAGATGTCGAGCCGCTGGCCAGGCGCGCGCGCGAGTCGGGCGCGGTGCTCACGGACCCGCACCCGCTGTCTGACGGGCAGGGCGTCTGGATGCGCGACCCCGACGGCATCGCGGTGCAGCTGAAGGCTGCGGGCAAGGTGACGCCCGCGACGGCTGCGGTGATGGAGCCGCCCGCCGCCAGCATCAACGCGGTCGGCGCCGCGATCGCGCCCGCGCGCAGCAAAGGCGGGCAGGTGCGCCCGCAGCGGCTCTCGCACCTGCTGCTCTTCAGCACCGACGTGGAGCGCTCGCTGCGCTTCTACGCCGACGTGCTGGGCTTGCGCCTGTCCGACCGTTCACAGGACCTGATCGCATTCACCCATGGTGCGCACAGCAGCGACCACCACCTGCTCGCGCTGGTCAAGTCGCCGGCGCCGGGTCTGCACCACAGCAGCTGGATCGTGCGCAACGTCGACGAGATCGGCCTGGGCATGGAGCAGATGCTGGCCGCGGGCTTCACCGAGGGCTGGGGCGTGGGGCGTCACGTGATCGGTTCCAACTACTTCTACTACGCGCGCGACCCCTGGGGCAGCTTCGCCGAGTTCTCCTGCGGCATCGACTACATCGACGCGGCCACCGAGTGGCCGGCCGGCGATTATCCGCCCGAGGATTCGTTCTATCTCTGGGGGCCGTCGGTCCCGGAATACTTCACCGTCAACCACGAGGCCTGAACATGTCTTCATCCGCAGATACGGGGCGCCCGGCGCTGCTGAGCGACCGCCTGCCCTACAGCGCCCTGCCTGACCGCCCGGTGCTCAAGGGGCCCGAGGGCAGTCGCCTGCTGGTCTGGGTCATCGTCAACGTCGAGCACTGGTCGATCGATCGGGCGATGCCGCGCACCGTGCTGTCGCCGCCCATGGGCCAGCCCCTGCTTCCGGACCTGCCCAACTGGGCCTGGCACGAGTATGGAATGCGGGTCGGATTCTGGCGCCTGTACGACGCGCTCGAGTCGCGGGGCATCGTGCCGACGATGGCGGTGAACGGGATCGTCTGCGAGACTTATCCCAGGGTGGCCCGTGCCGCGCTGTCGGCGGGCTGGGAGTTCATGGGTCACGGCCATGTGCAGGGGCCGATGCACAAGGTCGAGGACCAGCCGCAGGCGATCCGGCAATGCATCGAATCGATTCGTTCGTTCACCGGGAAGACACCGCGCGGCTGGGAGAGCCCCGGCCTCACCGAGACCGATGCCACGATCGATCACCTGTCGGCGGCCGGCATCGAGTATGTGGCCGACTGGGTGGCCGATGACCAGCCCGCCTGGATCCGCGCCGAGCCGCGCCCGCTGGTCTCCGTGCCCTACAGCGTCGAGATCAACGACATACCGCTGATGGCGCTGCAGCACCACCGCAGCGACGAGCTGTATCACCGGGGTGTGCTGCAGCTCGAGCGCCTCTGGCAGGACAGCGAGCGAAGCGCGCGGGTCATGGCGATCAGCGTGCACCCGTACATCACCGGGGTGCCGCACCGCATCGCCGCCTTCGAGCAACTGCTCGACGCGGTATTGGCCATGCCGGAGGTCGAGGTGATGACCGGCGCGCAGATCGCGGACTGGTTCACCGCTCAGGTGCCGGTCGCGAAGGCCTGACGCGCGCCGGCTTCAGCGACCCGCAGAGATCGCCGCATTCACCTGCGGCATCACCTTCTCGGCCATCAGCTCCATCGAGCGGCGGCCCAGCGCCGGGTCGACCCAGTCGTGGCAGGCGTACAGGAGAGTGCCGAAGTCGCCGACCTTCTCCCTGAACGCCAGGATCTGGTCGACCACGCTGTCGACCGAGCCTGCGATCACCAGCTTCGGCGTGATGGTGTCGGCGGTGATCGACTCGTCGGGTTCCGACTGGTCCAGCTTGAACAGGTTCGACCGCCCGCCGCCCACGAGCTTGCGGATCAGCTGCTTGAAGTAGAAGTGGTACGGGCCTTCGGCCGTATGACCGTAGCGTCGGGCCAGGGCGTCGTCCGACTCGGTCACGAAGACGCTCTTGGCGACCCGCCAGTTGGCGGCGTCGGCCGGCCTCGCCGCCTGCTGACACCCCTCGACGTAGCTCGCCCAGTGCGTCCGGACCCATTCGGGCAGCAGGAAGTTGCCCGAGATCGGCTCCCATCCGCGCGCCGCCGCCGCGGTCACGCCCTTGGAAAACGGCGCCACCGCGGTCACCACGATCGGCGGATGCGGCGCCTGGAAAGGCTTGAGGATGATGCCCTGGCCGATTTCCGGGATCATCGTGCGCGCGGTGCTCACGGTGAAGTGCTTGCCATGCAGGTCGTAGGGCGGGGCGCCGTTCCAGATCGCCAGCACCATGTCGATCGCCTCGACGAACATCTCCAGCCGGTCCTTGCCGAAATTCCCGAACACCTCGGCGTCCGACATCAGGCCGCCGGGGCTGATACCCATGATGAAACGCCCCTGCAGCAGATGGTCGATCATCGCGACGTTGGCGGCGACCGCGGCCGGGTGGGTGTTGGGCATGTTCAGCGTGCCCGAACCCAGGCGGATCTGCGTGGTCTCGAACGCCACGCTGCAAAGGAACATCAGGCAGGAGGTGACGTTCTCGGCGAGGTCGGTCGTGTGCTCGCCGACGAAGGCCTCCGAATAACCGAGACGATCCGCGAGGATGATCGCCTCGCGGTCCTCGCGCAGTGTTTCCCAGGGCTTACGCGACGGCGGATGCAGGGGCATCATGAAGGTGCCGAGTTTCATTTCGTCTGGCTCCTCGACGAGATGAAGCCGTCGATCAGCGATGCCAGGTCCGCGGGCCGCTGCACCGACGACAGGTGGCCGCAGGGGTCGAGCACCTCGAGTCGCGCGCCGGGGATCGCCTGCGCCATGCCCTGCATCGCGGCGGGCGGCGCCGCACCATCCTGTGCGCCGGCCACCAGCAGCACCGGCATCCTGATCTCGGGTATCCGCCCGAGCAGGTCGATCGCCTGGATCGCGCGCACGCAGGCCTCGTAGCCCGCGGGCGACGTGCTGCGGATCATCTTGCGCACGCGTTCCATCGTCGTCGGGTTGGCCTCCCGGTAGTCGGGCGTGAACCAGCGCTCCAGCGTGATCGCGGCCAGTGCGTCGATGCCTTCGTCGCTCAACACCTGCAGCCGCTGCTCCCAGCCCGAGATGCCGGCCGCGTCGATGCTCGCCCTGCAGTTGCACGCGATCAGCCCGAGCATCCGCTCGGGCGCCTGCAGCGCGCATTGCAGCCCTGTCATGCCGCCCAGGGAGATGCCGGCGACGAACGCCTTCTCGACACCCGCCGCGTCCATCACCGCGATCAGGTCGTCGCAGAGTTCGGGGAACCGCGTGGAATTCGACGGGGCGTGGCTCGCACCGTGGCCGCGAGTGTCGTACGTGATCAGGCGATAGCGGGCGCACAGCCGCTCGACGACGTCCGACCACAGCGACGAGTCGGTCGCGAGCGAGTTGGACAGCACGATGGTCTGCGCGTCGCGGCCGGCGGCCACTCGTTGCGCGTGGTCAGTCAACCTGATGCGCGCGCCGTCGGGCCGCGCAATCGTCTTTTCGGTCATATTCCCGCCTTTCGGACCGGCGCCGCCATTGGCTGCCGTAGCTGCGCATTGTATTATTTGTTGATCTATAGATAAATAGCGCGCATGGTCCCATCGGGGCCGAAGGCGCGGCAGTGAAGGAGGAGGACGATGAACGGAGAAGCCGCACATCCGCATCGCGCGCTTCGCGACGTGCTCGGCACTTTCCCCACCGGGGTCACCGTGATCACCACGCTGGGTCTGCCGGAGCGCCGTCCCGTGGGCATCACGGTCAACAGTTTCAGCTCGGTCTCGCTCGACCCGCCGCTGGCGCTGTGGTCGCTGTCGCGGCGTTCTCCCAACCTGGCGCAGTTCCCGCCGGGCAAGGGGCATGTGATCCACATCCTGTCGCAGCAACAGGCGCCGATGGCGCTGCAGTTCGCCAGGCCGATCGCCGACAAGTTCTCGGGCGTGGACTACCGTCTCGACGAGAGCACCGGCGCGCCGGCCATCGAGGGTTGCGTCGCGCGCCTGTACTGCGAGACCGCCTCGATAACCGAAGCCGGAGACCACCTGGTGATCATCAGCCGTGTGCTGCGCCACGAAATCGCCGACGGCTCGCCGCTGGTCTTCTACCGGGGCGCCTTCGTCGCGCTGGGCGATCGGGCGACGATCGACGCGTAGTGCTCGCGCGCGCCGGCGATGAACAGGTCGATCGCGTCGGCGGTGCGGGTCTCGAACGAAATTCCCGCGCGCACGCCGAAGATGTTCTGGCGCACCGCCCAGTAGAACATGCTGCCGTGCAGATTCCACACGAGCTCGACCTCGCGGGTCGAGACCCGCCCGGCTTGCGCGCGCTGGAGCGGACTCAGGAAGGCTTCGCGAAACTCCTCGCACATCGGGTCCAGCAGCTTGCGCCGCACCAGCGCCAGGTACTCGCGGTTCAGCCCTTCGCCGGCCAGGCCGGCGTACATGTAGATGCGAATCCACTCGGGGCGGTAGGTCGCCTGCGAGTACTGCACGTAGAAACGCATCAGGCGCTCGCGCAGCGGCACCGAACGGTCGCGAAGCTGTGCGACCCAGTCGTCGCTGAGTCGGCTCAGGAAGACCTCGTCGAAGACCGCCTCGATCAGATCGTGCTTGGACGGAAAGTAGCGGTACAGCAGCGGCTGAGACACCCCGATGCGCCGTGTCAGCTCACGCGTATGAACGCCGAAGCCCGCCTCGGCGAAGTACGCGATCGCGGCGTCCAGGATCTGGCGCCGGCGCGTCCCCGGGTCGAGTCGCGCGCCGGTGGCCTTCGAAGGGCGGGCGGGCGCCTTCAGACCTTGCCCAGCGCACGCAGGATGCGCTGCGGGGTGAACGGCTGGGCGGCGACGTTCGCGCCGAGCGGCGCCAGCGCGTCGTTGATCGCGTTCATCACCGCAGCGGGCGCGCCCGCAGTACCCGCTTCGCCGGCCCCCTTGGCGCCGAGTTCGGAGGTGCGCGTCGGCGTCTCGACGTGGCCGACCACGATGTCGGGCATCTCTGCCGACATCGGGACGAGGTAGTCCGCCATCGAGCCGTTGAGCAACTGCCCCGAGTCGTCGTAGATGCACTCCTCGAACAGCGCGCCGCCGATGCCCTGCACGATGCCGCCGCGGATCTGCTCGTCCACCAGCATCGGGTTGATCACGGTGCCGCAGTCCTCCACGCACCAGTGCTTGAGCAGCTTCACGAAGCCGGTCTCCACATCGACCTCGACCAGCGAGGCCTGGATCCCGTTGGTGAAGGTGAAGCCGTATTCGCGCGGCGTGTAGTGACGCGTGACAGTGAGCTCGGACTGGAAATCCATCGGCAGCGTGTCAGGCCGGAAGTACGCGACGCGGCCGATCTCGGCCAGGCTCATGTGCACCTTGCCGGTGAGGCGGTCGACGACCTCGTCGTTGCGCACGTCGAGGCTCTCCTTGTCGGCCTGCAGGATCGCGGCCGCCACGTCCAGGATATTGGACTTCAGCGCCTTGCCCGCCTGCAGCACCGCTTCGCCGCCGATGCCCGCGCCTCGCGACGCCCAGGTCCCGCCCCCGTAGGGCGTGACCGCGGTGTCGCCGGTGATCACGCGCACGCGGTTCATGCTCACGCCGACCGCGGTCGCCGCGACCTGCGCGAACACCGCCTCGGTGCCCTGACCCTGCTCGGTGACGCTGACCAGCACGTTGATCATGCCGGTCGGATCCAGGCGGATCGTCGCGCCGTCCTGCGCGGATATGCGCGCCCCGCCCACACCGTAGAAGGCGGGTGACGGGTTCGTCACCTCGATCATGGCGGCAAGGCCGATGCCGCGGTAGATGCCCTGCTCGCGCAATCTGTTCTGCTCGGCGCGCAGGCCGTCGTAGTCCATCGTCGCGAGCAGCTTGTCCAGGCACTGATGGTGCGAGAGCTTCTCGAACTTCAGGCCGGAGGGGAAGGTGTACGGATAGGCGTCGTCGGCGATCATGTTCCTGCGACGGAACTGCGCCGGGTCCATCTTCAGCGCGCGGGCCGCCTCGTCGACGATGCCCTCGGTCAGCGCCATCGCGATCGGATGGCCCACCGCACGGTACTGGCAGGTGTTGTTCTTGTTGGTGAACACCACATCGAGCTTGGCGCGATAGTGCTTGTGCCGGTACGGACCGCCCGTCAGGTTGACGACCTGGTTTCCCTCGATGCCGCTGGTGCGGGGATACACCGAGTAGGGCCCGATGCCGGTCAGGTCGTCGAGGTCGAAGCCGATGATCTCGCCGTCCTTCGTGCAGGCCAGCCGGATCGTGGCGGTGTGTTCACGAGCGTGGATGTCGGTGAGGAAGGACTCCATGCGGTCGGCCACGAACTTCACCGGTCGGCGCAGCATCACCGACAGCGCCGCGGTCGCCATTTCGTCCGCGTACACGTGAACCTTGATGCCGAAGGAGCCGCCGACGTCCTTGCAGATCACGCGCACGTTCGATTCCGGGATGTCCAGATGACGCGAGAAGATGTCCTGCATCATGTTGGGCGCCTGGGTACCGTGATACACGGTGAGCGTGTGCTCGGCGGGGTTGTAGTCTGCCAGGATCGCGCGCGGCTCGTTGGTCACTCCGGTGTGGCGGGCGAAGTCGTAGGTTTTCTCCACGACCAGGTCGGCTTTCGCGAAGGCCTCTTCGAAGCCGTCGGTCACCAGCTCGCGATGGAAGCAGATGTTGTCGCCGAGCTGCGGGTGGATCACCAGCGCACCGTCGCGAGCGGCACGCATGTCGGTCACGGCGGGCAGCACGTCCCAATCCACGAGGACGTGGTCGGCGGCGTCCTCGGCCTGGCGGCGCGTCTCCGCGACGATCGCGGCGACCGCCTCGCCCTGCCAGCACGCCCGCTCGATCGCGATCGCGTGCTGCTCGGCGGACTTGATGCCCTTCAGGTGGCCGAGCACGCCGACCCATGGCGTGCAGTAGGCCGCCAGTGCGCGTCCGTCGACCACGGCGATCACGCCCGGCTGGCCGCGTGCCTCCTCGAGGTCCAGGCTCAGGACGCGCGCGTGCGCGTGGGGGCTGCGCACGAACACCACGTGAGCGAGGCGCGGCACGCGGATGTCGTCGAGGTAGCTGCCCCGGCCCTGCAGCAGCTTTCGCGCGCTCGAACGCGGAATGCTCTGGCCGATGAATCGGCTGGCGGCAGGCGTCTGCGCGGGCACCTGGACGCGGTTGTCTTCGGCGACGAAGGGGACGTCGGCACGGTCGTTCATCGCGCGGCTCCCTGTGCGTCGGCGTCGGCCAGCACCGAGCCGTGGGCGCGCAGCACCGATTCGATCGCGTCGACGATCGCGTGGTAGCCGGTGCAGCGGCAGTAGTTGCCGGAGATCAGGTCGCGGATCTCGTCGCGGCCTGCGTCGGGATGGTGGCGCACGATGTCGAGCGCCGTCAGCAGCATGCCGCTGGAGCAGAATCCGCACTGGAACGCGTTGTGCGCGAGGAACGCCTGCTGCAGCGCCGCGAGCTCTCCGCTGTCCGACAGACCCTCGATGGTGTCGACGCGCTTGCCGTCGGCCTGGACCGCGAGGGTCAGACAGCCGCGCACCACCTTTCCGTCGACCATCACCTGGCAGGCGCCGCAGACGCCGTGCTCGCAGCCCAGGTGGGATCCGGTGAGACCCAGGTCTTCACGCAGGAAATCCACGAGGTGCTGGCGGACCGGCACGTCGCGCTCGATGGTTTGCCCGTTGACGACGACCCGGGTCCTGAAACGTGATTCGGTCATTGCGGTTGCCTCAACTGTGCGACGGCGCGGCCCAGCAGGACGCGCGCAAGATGCATCTTGGTGGCCGGATCGGCCTGCAGGTCGGCGCTGGGGTCGAGGTCGCGCGCGAGCGCGTCCTGCGCGGCGCGCACCGCCTCGGCATCCGGGGCACGGCCCTGCAGCGCGGCCATCGCGTTCACCGCGAGCACCGGCCGGTCTCCCACCGCGAGAAACGCCAGCCGCACGCGGGACACGATATTGCGGTCGAAACCGAGCACCGCGGCCAGGCCCACCATCGCATAGTCGCCGCGCCGGCGGGCGAGCTCGCTGAAGTGGGCACGCTCGCCGGAGCGCTGCACCGGAAATTCGACGCCCACCAGGATCTCCTGCGGCTGTCGCGCGGTCCGGTAGAAGCCTTCGAAGAAATCGGCGGCGGCGATGCGGCGTACCCCTGCGGCTCCCTGCACCACGATCGTCGCGCCCAGGGCGACGGCGACTGCCGGGTATTCGGCTGCCGGGTCCGCCAGCGCCAGGCTGCCGCCGACGGTGCCGGCGTTGCGGATCGCCAGGTGCGCCACGTGGGGCGCCGCCTGCGCCAGCAGCGGCACCGATGCGGCGATCTCGGCCGATTCCTCCAGTTGTCTGTGGGTGACCAGCGCGCCCACGCGAATGGTCTCGCCGTCGCGGCGGATCTCGCGCAGGCCCGGGACCCCGCCGATGTCGATCAGGCATCCCGGCGCGGCCAGCCGCAGGTTGAGCATCGCCATCAGGCTCTGGCCGCCCGCCAGGATCTGGCCCGACTCGCCGTGATGGGCGAGCTGCTCGAAGGCTTCTTCGAGCGATGTCACTTTGATGTACTCGAAATCCGGTGCCTTCATTTCCAACCTCGATCAGCGCCGGGCCACAGCCTCGACAGGGAATAGGGGACTCAAGTCTCCACGCCCAGGTAGAAGCTCTTGACCAGCTTGTTGTATCTGAGCGTGTCGACGTCGCCGTGGAACACGATCTCGCCGTGGACGATGATGTAACCGTAGTCGGCGATGCGCATCGCCTGGTTGAAGTTCTGCTCGGCCATCAGCACCGTGAGCGAGTAGCGCTCCTTCAGCTCCTTGATCTTGGTGATCGTCTGCGACACCAGCAGCGGCGACAGCCCGACCGAGGGCTCGTCGACCAGCAGCAGCCGTGGCGATGACATCAGCGCCCGCGCGATCGCCAGCATCTGCTGCTGTCCGCCGGACATCGAACCGGCCAGCTGGCGTCGCCGTTCGGCGAGCACCGGGAAGGCCTCGAACGAGAACTCCAGGTTGCGCCCGATCTCTTCGCGCGCCGCTGCGCGGTAGGCGCCCAGCAGCAGGTTCTCCTCGACCGTGAGCTTGGGGAAGAGCCTGCGACCCTCGGGCACGAGCGCCACCCCGAGGTTGACGATCTCCTCGGTGGCCAGGCGGGTGAGGTCGTGACTGGTGCCGTCGATCTCGAGCACGATGCTGCCGGAGTCCGGCTTGACCATGCCCATCACGCACTTCATCAGCGTGCTCTTGCCGTTGCCGTTGGTGCCGAGCAGGGCGACCGTCTGGCCCTGGCCGAGCGTGACGGACACGCCGTGCAGCGCGCGCACCGCGCCGTAGCCGGCGCTGATGTCTTTGATGTGGAGCTTAATGGCCAAGGTAGGCTCTCTGCACTTGCGGGTTCTTCACGACGACTTCGGGCGTGCCATCGGCGATGATGCTGCCCGCATCCAGGCAGACCACGCGCTGCGAGAAGCTCATCACCGCCTGCATGATGTGCTCGATCATGATGATCGTGATGCCCTGCGCGTTGAGCTCGCGCAGGATCTTCAGCACTTCGTCGACCTCGGTGCCCGCCAGCCCCGCCATCGCCTCGTCCGAGACCAGCAGCTTCGGGCGCGCCGCCATCGCGCGCGCGAGTTCCATCTTGCGCAGTTCAACCTGGGAGAGCTGGTTCGACTGCGTGTCGGCCTTCTCGGCCAGGCCCATGTGCCCGAGGATCTCGCGCGCCTCGGTCCGTGCGCGCTTGCCGCTGATGCCGCACACGTAAGCGAAGGGCACCATCAGGTTTTCCAGCACGGTCATGCTCGCGAACGGCCGCGGGATCTGGAAGCTGCGCGCGATGCCCAGGCGCGTGCGCTCGTGCGCCGGCTTGCGCGAGACGTCCTCTCCGTTGAAACGGATCGAGCCGGCGTCGTTGAACAGCGCGCCCGAGATGCAGTTGATCAGCGTCGTCTTGCCCGAGCCGTTCGGCCCGATCAGGCCCAGACGCTCGCCGCTGGCCACCGCCAGCGAGACGTCGGACAGCGCGGTGAAGCCGCCGAAATTCTTGCCGAGGCCGCTTACTTCGAGGATCGTTTCCATGACTTCACCCAGCCCAGGATTCCGTCCGGGGCGATCACGACAAACAGCACGAGCAGCACTCCGACGACCAGCACGTTCAGTTCACTGGAGATTTCGACGGTCACGTACTGCTGCAGCGAACCGAGCAGCAGCGCGCCGATCACCGGACCGGCCCAGTGGCCGATGCCGCCGATGATCGGCATCGCGAGCGCCGACACCGCATAGCTCAGGTTGAAGCTGGAGGCCGGCTCGATGAAGCTCAGGTACATCGGCATCGGCGCGCCGCCTGCGCCCAGCAGCGCGCCGGATACGACGCAGGCGATGACCTTGAGCCTGAGCGTCGGCACGCCCGAGCACTCGGCGGCCTCCTCGGAGTCGCGCAGCGCACGCAGGCCCTGGCCGATGTGCGAGTACTGCAGGTAGCGCGAGATCGCCACCGCGACCAGCGACAGCACCGCCATCACCGCGAACAGCATCCGCGTGTAGGTCTCGAAGCCGAAACTCACCTCCGGGCGCGCGATCTGCATACCGGTGGCGCCGCCGACGTATCGCCAGTTCAGCACGACGGTCTCCAGGATGAAGATCACCGCGACCGTGGCGATCGAGAAGAAGATGCCGCGAAGCCTCAGGGTGAGCAGCCCGACGCACAGGCCGAGCACGCCCGAGACCAGCGCGCCGCCCAGGATCTGCACCAGCAGCGGGGCACCCAGTGCCTTGAACAGCACGAGCGCCGTATACGAGCCCACCGCGACGAAGGCCGGCACGCCGAAGTTCACGTAGCCGGCGTAGCCGCCGAGGATGTTCCACGCGGACGCGATCACCACGAACTGCAGCACGACGAAGCCCGCGAAGAACAGGTACTCGTTGATGTCCGAGAAGGCCAGGCCGACCAGCGCGAGCGTAATGGCGAGTGCCGGAATCCAGAATTTCATGTTCGACATTGCGCGTTCACCTGCCGAAGAGGCCCTGCGGCCGAACGCCCAGCACCAGGAGCAGCAGGCCGAAGGACACCGCGGGTGCCCACGACGCGCCCAGGAACATCAGCACGATGGACTCGGCGACGCCCAGGATCAGGCCCGCCGCGAGCGTTCCGCTCATGCTGCCCAGGCCCGCCAGCACCACCACGCAGAAGGTGCGGCCGATGTACAGGCGGTCCATCGCCGGCTCGACCGGCCCGATGACGATCAGCACCGCGCCGGCCAGCGCATTGACCGCGGTCGCGATGCCGAAGGCGAGCTGCTTGATGCGCACGGGGTTCGCGCCCATCAGCCGAAGCGCGCCCTCGTCCTGACCGACCGCCTTGATCGCGCGCCCGTTGAAGGTGCGCGAGAAATACAGCGTCAGCGCGACGGTCAGCGCGATCGCCACGCCGAAGGCGGCGAGCAGCCGGTAGGGGATGCGGTAGTCGCCCAGTTCCAGGCTGCTGCCGATGTAGGCGGCCTCGACGCCGCGCTGATCCACGCCGAAGGCCAGGATCAGTCCGACCTCGATGATGAAGGCGAAACCGAAGAAGAAGGCGAGTCCGCGCACTCCCGTTTCGGACCCGCGTTTCTCGAAGGTCTCGTAGTAGAAGCGGTAGATCGCGACGCCCAGCACGAAGAATGCGGGCGCGAGCAGCAGGCCCGAGAGGATCGGGTCCACTCCCATCCCGCTCAGCAGGTGGGTGCAGTAGGCCCCGAGGACCAGCATCGCCGGGTGCGCGACGTAGGGGATGTCGAGCAGCCCGAAGGCCACCGAGAGCCCCAGGCTGACCGCGGCATAGAAGCTTCCGAGCAGCACTCCGAAGAGCACCGCCTCGAACAGGAGGTCCAGGGAAAACACCATGTTGGAATCCGATTGGAAGTCCGGCCGACGGGGCCGCACGCCGACGGGTCAGGCGCGCGCCAATGCGGCGCGCGCCCGACTCGCGATGCGAGGGTTCCTCGCCCGCGAGCCGCGCCCCGGCTAGGCCTTGCGGGCCTTGTCGTACGGCGTGATCACCTTGCCGATGGCGTCGCCGGCCGGGTGGATGATGACCTGCTTGCCGGGCGTGCGGAACTGGTCGAGATCCTTGTCCTTGACGCCGCGGAACTGGATCGTGATCACCCGCTGGTTCGCACGCTCGCCGTTGGCGTCGAAGCGGACCGGACCGACGACGGTCTGCATCTCGTTCTTGCGCAGGTAGTCGGCGATCGCCCGGTCCTCGATGCTCTTGGTCGCGGTGATCGCCTGTTCGAGCATCTGGCCGATGGCGTAGTTGAAAGGAGGGAGGTAGAAGCCCAGCGGGTCGACCTTCGCTTCCTTGGCGCGAACCTCGTAGCGCTTGAAAAAGACTTCGATCCCCGGCAGCTTCATCCCCGGCACGTAGGTGTTGTAGTTGACGATGCCGTTCAGCAGGCTGCCCAGGTTCATCATGATCGGGGTGAACTGCAGGCCGACCATCGCGCCGCCGAAGAGCTTGACCTGCGAGCCCAGTCCGATCTCGTGGGCCGCCTTGACGATCGCGACCGAGTCGTTGGGGTAGGACGCGACGAAGACCATGTCCGGCTTGGCCGAGCGGATCGCGCGGACCACTGAAGAGAAGTCGGTGGTGGCCGGCGGGTAGTTCTGGTCGTAGACCTTCTTCAGGCCCTGCTTTTCGAGCAGCGAGCGGGCGCCGTTGGCGAGGTTCTGCGCGAACTCCTGGTCCGCGGCGAGCAGCGCGATGGTCTTCGCGCCGGCTGCCTTGCCGGCCGCGACGAAACCCTCCGACCAGCCCTCGGCGTCGGCCCAGGGCGCGTTGTTGAACCACATGTCGTGCTTGACCTTGGAGTTCACCTGGAACGAGAAGTTGCCCATCAGCAGCTTTCCGCGCTGCTTGACCAGCGGCATGATCGGCGCGGTCGGCACCGTCGCGTAGGGCGCGATCAGCAGGTCGACCTTGTCGACGTCGAGCAGCTTGGTGTAGATCCCCGGGGTGTTGGCGGGGTTGGACTGGTCGTCGTAGGCGGTGAACTCCACCTTGCGCCCGAGCAGGCCACCCTTGGCGTTGACGTCGTCGACCCACATGCGAAGCGCGACCAGGGCGGCCTGTCCGCCGCCGCCCAGGCCGCCGGTCTGCGGCATGCTCATGCCGATCTTGATCGGCGCGGCCTGCGCGAACGCCCTGGTCGGGGCCAGGTTGGCGGCCAACACCGCGGCGCCTGTGGCGCCGATGACCTTGCGACGGGACTTCTGCATTGTCTCTCCTCCTAATGTCAGTCTTGTAGACCGCGTGATTCCGGGGTCGGCCCCGGAGATTAACCCTGACCGGCGAGTCCCGACGACTGTATCGCCGCTGACGGGACTCGCGGCATTTCAGGAAACCGTGTTCAGTTCACCCGCGTCATCTTAGAGTAGTCTTCCCCGCCCCAGTCGGGCGCGGCGGTGATCCCGAAGAAATTGAGTTCTATCACCACGCCGTTGGGGTCGCGGATGAACAGCTGGAAAAGATTGGAATCGGGCAGATGCCGGGGCCTGAATTCGATGCCCCGGGCGCGGAAGCGCTCGACGAAGCCGGCAGGATCGTCGGCGAGGAACGCGACATGGTCGATCACGCCGCTCTGGCCGTCGGCGGCGTCGTCCGGCGTGCCCAGGTAATACATCTGCCGGTTCGGGATGTCCGACGGCCCGACGTGCACCTGAATGGAGCCGTTGACGCCCATCCAATAACCGGGGAACGGAAAATCGGGGCGAGGCATCACCTCGAAGCCGAGAATTTCCGTATAGAACTGCCGCGTCGCTTCCAGATCGGCGGCGCGCACGAAGAAGTGGTTGAGCTCGCGAATCGGCATGCTTTTCCTCCCGGCCGAACCTTACACCAGAAAGGGGCGGTGGTTGCCCGGCTGATCGACACCCTGGGGATTCACAGCAGCAGCCCTGCCTGCGGCTGCAGCCCGAGTGCGCTCTGCCCGTACGCGGCCGCGTGCACGTCCCAGGTGAGTGCGATATGGGCCGCCGCCGCGTGCAGGTCGCGGAACTGGCGCTGCAGCGGCGCGTTCATGTTCAGTCCGCCGGCACCCGCGGCGGGCATCAGCGTGTCGATCGCGCGGACCGACAGTGACGTGGCGAACGCCGCGTTGCGCTTCCAGCGCAGCTTGGTCTCCACGTTCGGGTAGTGGCCGCGCTGCACGCCCGCCTCGAGTTCCTGCCAGTCGCGCCGCACCACGGTCTCGGCGAACTCCGCGCAGGCGGACGCCTCGGCGATCCGGGCCTGCACCGGGCCGAGCTCGGCCACGCGCACGCCTGTGTAGGTGCTGGCACGTGCGCGCATCCCCTGGGTGAACTGCTCGACCGCGGCCTTGGCGGTACCCACCGGGATCGCGCACAGCACATAGGCGAACGCCGCGAACGTCGGCATCGAGAACAGCGGGTTGTCGTAGAGCTTCGCGCCGGGGACGTTCTGTCCCGCTGCGAAGACCTCGGCGGACATCGTGCGGTGCTCGGGCACGAACGCGTCGGTGATCTCGACGTCGTGGCTCCCGGTGGCCGAAAGCCCGAGTGCCTGCCAGTTGTCGTAATGCCGGAAATCAGGCTGAGGCACCAGGAAGAAGCGCCGCTCCGGTCCGCCCGCCGGCTGCTCGGTCATCGCTCCGACGAACATCCAGGTCGACGCGTCGACGCCGCTGCCGAACGGCCAGCGCCCGCTCACGCGATAGCCGCCCTCGACGCGCCTGGCCTTGCCGCAGGGAAAGGCGAGCCCGGTGGCCGCGCACGCGTCGGGGTCTTCACCCCAGACGTCGATCTGGGCCTGGAGCCCGAACTGTCCGATGTTCCAGTTGTGCGATGCGAGGTTCGAGTAGACCCAGGCGGTCGACGCGCAGCCCCTGGACAGCTCCATCACCACATTGAGCATGGTGTCCAGGCCCAGTTCGGAGCCACCGAAGCGCGCCGGCTGCATCAGCCGCAGCAGCCCGGATTCGCGAAGCTCGTCGATGGTCTCCTGCGGCACGCGGCGCAGGCTCTCGGCGTGCGCGGCGCGTTGCGCGAGGCGCGGCGCAATCTCGGTCGCCGCCTGCATGGCCTGCTGCGCGGTCAGCCTGGGAGGCGCGCGCCGATCGGCGGCGGGCCTCGCGGCGGAGTCGGGCTGCCCGCCTTCGGGCGTCGGGTGGATCAGGCTCACGGCCATCGTCTGGTCTCCTGTCGGGTTGCGGGGATGCGTTGCGCTGGTGCGCCGCGGGCTAGCCGTTGATCTTCAGATAGATAGCGTACAACGAGGTGGTCCCGCAGATGAACAGCCGATTGCGCCGCGCGCCTCCGAAGGCGACGTTGGCGACCATTTCCGGCACGCGCACCCTGCCGATCAACGTACCGTCATTGCGGTAGACCTGCACGCCCTCGGCGGAACTCGCCCAGACGCGGTCCTGCTCGTCGATCCGGAACCCGTCGAAAATACCCGCGGGGCATTCGGCGAATACCGCGGATCCGCCCACTGTGCGCCCGTCGGGATTCACCGACAGCCTGCGGATGTGCCGGGGCCGCTGCGTTCCCTCGGTGAAGCCGCTGTCGGCCACGAACAGGAAGCGCTCGTCGCGCGAGAAGGCCAGTCCGTTCGGATGGTCGAAATCGTCGGCGACGCGGGTGACTTCGCCGCTGTCCGGATCGATTCGGTAGACGTGGCAGCCGTCCTGCTCGCGCAGGTCGCGGCTGCCTTCGTAGTCGGCGGTGATGCCGTAGTCCGGGTCGGTGAACCAGATCGAACCGTCGGACTTCACGACGACGTCGTTCGGGGAGTTCAACCGCGCGTCCCGGTAGCGGTCGGCAAGCACCGTGATTCGGCCATCGTGCTCGGTGCGGGTCACGCGCCGGTTCAGGTGCTCGCAGCTCACCAGGCGCCCCTCGCGGTCTACGGTGTTGCCGTTGGCGTAACCGGACGGCGAGCGAAACACCGACACCGATCCGTCGGTGTCGTCGTAGCGCAGCATCCGGTCGCTGGGCAGGTCCGACCACACCAGGTAGCGCCCGCCGCCGAACCATGCGGGTCCTTCGGCCCAGCGGCAGCCGGTCCACAGCCGCTCGAGCCGGGCATGGCCGATGAAGCAACCGGAAAACTCGGCCTCGATGGTCTCGAAGCCGCTGCCTTCGATCTCGCCGTGATACACGCGGGCCTCCTCGATGCTGGTGCGGCGTCCCTTGTCGTCCCTGTCGCTCGCCGCGGCGAGCGCAGTGGATCCTTCTTGATCAACCGATTAGTTGCGCGCCGCTTCGCCGCGAGTGTATCGCAGCCTTCAGCAAAGCAGCATCCCCCCGTCGACCAGGATCGACTGGCCGGTCATCCCGCTGGACTCGCGCGACCCGAGATAGACCGCGAGCCCGGCGATCTCGGTCGGGTCGAGCACCCGGCCCATCGGCACGCGTGCGAGCGCCGCCTTGACGACCGCGTCGGCGTCTGCACCGCCGATCGTCGCGTACTGGCGCTTGAGGTTTTCGACCATGTCGGTCTGCACGAATCCCGGGCAGATCGCGTTGACGGTGACGCCGGTCGCGCCGGCCTCGAGCGCCACGCAGCGGGTCAGTCCGACCACCGCGTGCTTGCTGACGTTGTACGCACTCTGATTGCGCGAGCCCCACTTGCCGGCGGTCGACGCGATGTTGACGATGCGCCCGTAGCCGCGCGACTGCATCCCCGGAAGCGCCGCCTGCATCAGGTGGATCACGCCGAACAGGTTGACGTCGAGCAGGCGCTGAAAATCCTGTGCGGAGTAGTCGAGGAATGTGTGTGAAATGTAGATTCCGGCGTTGTTGACCAATGCGTCCAGCCTGCCGAAGCGCTGCCCGACGCGCTCGACTGCCGCGAAGCAGGCGTCGCGGTCGGTGACGTCCAGCGCGAGCACCATCGTGCGTTCGGCGGGCAGTCCGAGGGCCGCCTCGACCTCCTCGAGTTTCGCGCGGTCGGTGGCGGCCAGGCACAGGCTCGCCCCTTCGGCGGCGTAGGCATGCGCGATCGCGCGTCCGATGCCCCGGCTTGCGCCGGTGATCAGGGCGACCGTGCCGTCGAGGCGTCCCGAGCCCGGGTCCTTCGCTTGCCCAGCTGTCATTGCCAGTCTCCTTCGGTGTGGTGCGGCGATCTCGCGCTGCGGCTATGTCGTGCGCAGCGGCCTGAAGAATTCCCGTATCTCGTGTGCGAGCGCCTCGGGCTGCTCCATTGCGGCGAAATGGCCTCCGCGCGGCATCACGCTCCAGCGCCGGATGTCGGTGTACGCGCGCTCGGCCAGCGATCGCGGCGGGCGCAGGATTTCGTGCGGGAACGCGCTGTATCCGGTGGGCACGTCGACCGTCCTGCCGTTCGGAATCGGCCAGGGCCCGTGCATGCGCGCGTAGTAGGGCCAGAACGACGAGCCGATCGCGCCGGTGAACCAGTACAGCGAGATGTTCGCCAGCATGTCGTCGCGGCCGATCGCGCGCTCGGGCACGCCCTCGCAGTCGGACCAGGCGCGGAACTTCTCGCCGATCCACGCGGCCAAGCCCGCGGGCGAGTCGGTCAGGCCGAAGGCCAGCGTCTGCGGCCGCGTGCCCTGTATCCACTGGTAGCCGGTTTCCTCGCGCAGCCAGACGGCGAGTTCGTCGAGGTATCGGCGTTCATCCGGCGTGGGATCGGCGACCATCTTGGGGTCGCGCCGCAGCGGCATCATGTTCAGATGGATGCCGATCGTCTTCTCCGGGTGCGCGAAGCCGATCCTCGACGTGATGAACGAGCCCCAGTCGCCGCCTTGCGCGGCGAAGCGGCGAAAGCCCAGCACCGAACTCATCAGTTCCGTGAAACTGTCGGCGATCTGCTCGCACGAAAAGCGCGGCTGGCCGGGCGCAAACGACAGTCCGTAGCCGGGCAGACTCGGCGCGACCACCGTGAACGCGTCGGCCGGATCGCCGCCGAATTGCGCGGGATCGGTCAGTCGCGGAATCAGCTCGAGGAACTCGAAGACCGAGCCCGGCCAGCCGTGCGAGAGCAGCAGCGGCATCGGTGCCGGTCCCTTGCCCTCGGCGCGGATGAAGTGCAGATCGATGCCGGCGAGCGCGACCTTGAACTGCGGGAAGGCGTTCAGCCGCGCTTCGTGCAGGCGCCAGTCGAAGCCCTCCCGCCAGTGCGCGACCAGTCCGCGCAGCCAGTCGACGTCGGTGCCGTAGCTCCAGGAGGCCGCGGGCGCCTGGTCCGGGAATCGGGTACGCGTCAGGCGCTCGCGCAGATCGACGATGGCTGCATCCGGAATCTGCAGGCGGAAGGGCTGGGGTGTGGAGGCCACTTGGGAGATTTCCTTGCTCGGCGTTCAGCGCATCGGGTTCGTCGGCTCGCGTGCGTCGCTCAGCGGTCGGCGCTCGCAGCGGCGCGCGCGGATGCGACGATGCGCCGCGCGCGCTCGATGATCGGCCGGTCGACCATCTTGCCGTCGACCGTGAACGCCGCGAGGCCTTCGGCGACAGCCCGCTCGGTCGCGTCCAGCACGCGCCGCGCCCACGAGAGCTCGTCGGCCGACGGCGAGAACAATTCGTTGAGGATCGATACCTGCGCCGGATGGATCACCTGCGCGCCCTTGAAGCCGAGCCGGCGCGCCTGCGCGATGCGCTGCGCGAAGACCTCGGGCTCGCCGAACTCGGAGATCGATCCGACGAAGCCCAGTGCGCGAATGCCGGCGGCGGCCGCCGCCTGCGCGACGAGCATGCTGGGGACCATCAAGGCTTCCGGGTCGGTAGTGCAGTCGGCGGCGAGGGCGTAGTCTTCGGGGCCGAGCGTCATCGCGACCACGCGCGGGCAGGACGTGGCGAGCTCGTGGAGCCGGGGCAGCGCGGCGGGGCTCTCGATCAGCAGCAGGAAGCCGATCGCGCCCACCGGCAGGCCGGCCTGCGCCTCGAGTTCGGCCACCAGCTCGTCGAGCGCGCGCACTCGGCCGGCGTCCTCGACCTTGGGCAGCGTGATCGCGCGAACGCCCGGCCGCACGGCCGCACGCAGGTCCTCGATCGCGTCGAGCCAGGGCCGGTTGATCCGCACGATCACCTCGACGCCGTGACCGGCCAGCTGCGCGATCGCGGCCGGCAGGCGTTCGCGGGCGTCGCGCTTCGCGTCGGGCGGAACACTGTCCTCGAGATCGAGCTGGATCGCGTCGGCGCCGCGCAGGTGGGCCTTCGCGAGAAAGCGGTCGCTGGTGACCGGTACGAAGAGGATCGAGCGCCAGCTGGGCTCGGCGGGGCGGTCGTCTCGCATGGTCATCTCCGGGTTGTTCATCTTTCGGCGCCGCCATCGTCGCGCCGGTGTGCGACGGGCGCCGCGCCGTCGCGGTCGCCCTCGCGGTCGCGGTCACCGTCGCCGTCGCCGTCGCCGTCGGTGGGCGGCACGGTGTCGCATCGAACAGCGCCCCGCGAGACGAGCTCGTCGAGCTGCGCGTCGCTGTAGCCCGTCGCGCCGAGCAGTTCGCGCGTGTGCTGCCCGAGCCTGGGGGCTGCGAAGCGGATCGTCGCGGGCGTGCCGGCGAAGCGCAGCGGCGGTGCGGGCACCGGGATCACGCCCAGTTCGTCGTCCGCCTGCTCGGCGATGATCCCGCGTTCGGTGATGTACGGGTGGTCCTCGAGGTCCGCGGCGTCGCATACCGGTCCCGCGGTCACGTCCATCCGGTCGAAGAACGCGAGGTTGTCTTCGAGCGTGCGCGTGCGGATGAAGCTGCCGATCGCCTCGTCGAGCGCGTCGATGTTCTCGATCCGGGCCGCGTGGCTCGCGAACCGCTGGTCGCCGACCATGTCGGGCCGGCCGATCGCCTCGAACAGGCGCTGCACCGTGCGCTCCATGCCGGCCGACAGCGCGACGAAGCGTCCGTCCGAGGTCTCGTAGACGTTGCGCGGCGCGTGCGTCGGCGAGCGGCTCCCGCGGCGTGGCACCGTCGTTCCGGTGAGCCGATATTCGAGCGCGAGCGGGCCGAGCAGCGCGTGGATCGGGTCGAAGAGCGACAGGTCGATCACCTGCCCGCCGCCGCCGCGCTCCGCGTGTCGCAGTGCGTTCATCACCGCGACTGCGCCGTACAGGCCCGCCATGTTGTCGGCGAGTGCAATGGGCGGCAGCAGCGGCGGGCGATCCGGGAAGCCGGTCATTGCCGCAAAGCCGCACATCGCTTCGACCAGCGAGCCGAACCCGGGCTTGTGGGCGTACGGCCCGGTCTGGCCCCAGCCCGAGAGGCGCAGCACCACGAGCGACGGATTCAGCGCGTGCAGTGCGTCGGGGCCGAGCCCCATCCGCTCGAGCGTGCCCGGCCGGAAGTTCTCGACCAGCACCTGCGCGGTGGGCACCAGCCTGCGCAGGGCCTGCATGCCCGCCGGGTTGCGCAGATCGAGCGCGACCGAACGCTTGTTGCGCGAGTAGACCTTCCACCAGGTGGACACGCCCTGGCAGCGCCAGTTGCGCAGGTCGTCGCCGTGCGGAAGCGGTTCGATCTTGACGACGTCGGCGCCGAGGTCCGCGAGCACGTGCGTGGTGATGTTTCCGGCGACCAGGCGCGACAGGTCGAGGATGCGTACGTCCGAGAGCGGCGCGCCGATCGTGGCGTCAGCGGCCGGCGCGGTGGAGTGCGTCGAGGTCTCAGCGTCGGTCATGATGTCTGGGCGTTGGCCGATGACTCATCATTTCAGGAACGCGCCGGCGCCGCCTTCGTTCCAGCCGTAGGCGCCGGCGAAGATCACGATCAGCCCGAGCGCGATCAGCAGCGGCCGCATCCAGGCGAATCGGGTCGGGCCGATGACGCCCGTCGACACGCACCACAGGCCGGCGCCGACCTTCACCGTCGCGAGCACCGCCATCACGGGGTTGCTCGCGAGCTTGAGCATCCACGGGTTCGCGACGAAACCCATCGGCAGGATGAAGAGCCCCACGCCCAGCGCCATCGCGCGCCCCGCCACGGGCAGCCACGGCGTCTTGGCGATCCCGGCGGCGATGAACACGTTGCCGCACACCGGTGGTGTGATGGTGCACAGCAGCGCGTACCAGAACACGAACAGATGCGCATAGAGCGGTGCCAGCCCGAGCGACTGCAGCGCGTCGCCGGCGACCGCGATGCAGATCACGTAGGCCGCGGTCGTCGGCAACTCCATCCCGAGCAGCAGGCTCGCGAGCCCGGTCAGCGCGAGGCCGACCCACAGGCTTCCGTCGGAGGCGGACAGGATCATCGAGGTGATCTTCACGCCCACGCCGGTCTTGTGGAACACGCCGGTGATCAGGCTCGCGCAGATCAGGATCGCGGCGATCGTGGCGATCTGGCGCGCCGCGTCGACCACCGCGATGCGCATCCGGTCGACCCAGTGGCGCGCGTCCGGCCTGCCGGCCGCATCGAACGCGAGCAGGCCGATGGTCGCGATCGTCGCGAAGAGGGCGGCGTACTGCGGCGTGTACCCGGTCCAGCCCAGCACGTAGATCAGAATGCCGAACGGCACCAGAAAGAAGGGCAGTGTCGCGGCGACGCGCGCCCAGCCGGGCAATTCCTCGCGCGACATGCCGCGCAACCGGAAGCGGATCGCATAGCGGTCCACGCCGATCCAGGCGGTGATGAAGAAGAGCAGTGCGGCCGGCGTCGCTGCGACCATGATCGACTTGTACGGGATCGCCAGCAGTTCGGCCATCACGAAAATGCCGGCGCCCATCAGCGGCGGCATGATCTGGCCGCCGGTCGACGCGACCGCCTCGGTCGCGGCCGCCAGGCTCGGCGGATAGCCGAGCCGCTTCATCGCCGGGATCGTCACCATGCCGGTGGACGCGGTATTGGCGGACGCCGAGCCCGAAATCGTTCCGTACAGCGCGCTCGAGAGCACCGCCACCTTCGCGGCGCCGGCCCGGTAACGGCCGGCCAGTTGCGTGGAGATCGCCATGAACCCGGTACCTGCCGCGCCCGCGGAGATGAACGCGCCGAGGATCAGGAAAGGGGCGATCGTGTCCGCGGACAGTCCGGTGAGTTCGCTCCACAGGCCCATCTCGCTGATCACCAGGTCGCCGAGGAACGAGTCCAGTGCGAGCGCATCGTGCCCGAAGGTGCCGGGAACGTAGTGCCCCCACACGCCGTAGGCGAGTACCAGCAGCGTGATCGCCGGCAGCACCCAGTTGATCGCGCGGCGCGCCATTTCGAGCGCGACCACGATCAGGATCACCGCCGCGGCCATCTGGAAAGGGCCCTGCAGGATGCCGTACTGGTCGGCGAGCGGTTCGCTGAAGATCGCGACCCAGGCGGCGCAGGCGCCGCCGAGCGCGGCGCAGGCGTATCCGATCATGCTGGTGACCCGCCCCTGCGCGGCGCCGAAAAGGAAGATCCAGGGCAGCGCCAGCAGGTAGTGGACCGGGCGTGTGATCAGGTTCGGGATCAGGCCCGAGAAGATCAGGTACAAGTGAAAGCCGACGGTCACCGCGCCGAACGCGGTCAGCAGCAGTCCGGGGCGTTCGGTCGGTGCCGCCTCGGCGATCTGGTCGGCGAGCGAGGGCGTTGCGGGCGTCGGTCGCGTCATCGAGAGAGGATTCCGGGTGTCGCCCTGGCACCGCGCCGCGAGCGCGGCGCAACGCGGCGGGGCGCCGGCGCGCGCTGGCGCCCCGGCGTATCGCCGTAGGGATTTCTACTGGACCGCGATGCCCTTCTCGCTGTAGTACTTCAGCGCACCGGGGTGCACCTGCGCACCGAGCAGTTTGACCATCGCGGGGTCCACCCCGTTCCACCACGGGCTCTTCTCCGCCAGCTTGGCCTTGCCTTCCCAGAAGGTCTTGGTGATGAAGTAGGCGACGTCGTCGCTCATCTGCGGGGTGCCGTAGGCGCCCACCGGCAGGCCCACGGTGTGCACCGGCTTGTCCTGACCCTTGTAGGTGTTGGCGGCGATGGTCAGCGGTCCGGCGGAGGCGTCGGTCGCGAGCACCTTGGCGCGCTCGTCGTCGCTCATCGACAGGATCTTCACCGGCGTGGTCGTTGCGAGTTCGACCAGTTGCGGCGTCGGGTGCGACGAGCAGGTCGCGAATGCGTCGACCTTGCCGTTGCGCATCGCGGGGCCGGCGGCGCTCAGTTCGACCTCGACGGTGTTGACCTTGTCGGTGAGGCCGAAGGCGGCGAGGATCTTCTCGGTCGCTCTGCCGCAGAAGGTGCCTTTCCCACCGGGGATCATCGTCTTGCCGGCGAGATCGGCGATCGAGTTGATGTTCGCGTCCGCCCGCGCGACCAGGTGCACGGTGACGAACGGAAGCGCGAACAGCGTGCGGGCGTTGTCGAACGCGCCGTCCTCGAACGGCTTCTTGCCCGCGCGCGCGCTCGCCAGCAGGCTCGGCGGCGTCGTGAAGACGAAGTTGCCCTGGCGGACCTTGGATTCCTTGACGTTCTGCACCGAGCCCTGGCTCTCTTCGACCGTCGGCACGTAGTCGCCGTTGCTCGCGGTCTTGAGCAGTTCGCCGAGCTGGACCGTCATCAGGTAATAGGACGAGCCCGCCTTGGCCGCCTTCAACGTGACCCGCGTCTCAGCGGCGCTCGCGAACTGCGTCGCGGCCAGCGAAAGGGCAACCGCACCGGCGGTCAGCAGGATATTGCGACGAATCATCGAGGTGTCTCCCATTATTGTGGAATCGCGGACCGGGGAACGGTCCAAGGGACCGATGATACCGGCACCGGGTCGCTCGGCGTCTGGTTCTCGACTTGGCGCGCGGCCCGTCCCGGGCTGCCGGCCCGGCGTTGCCAGCCCGGGTGCTGCGAGGGCTTCAGGCGGCTTTTCGCGTGCGTGCAACCGTGAGCGCGGGCGGCCGCGCCAGGGTCTGGAAGACGACGCAGTACCTCTCCGTCAGGCGCAGCAGCGTGTCGAGCTGTTCCTCTGACGCGTCGGTGTCGAGCGTGAACTGCAGCCGTATGTTCTGCAAACCGACCGGAGCGTCCTTGGACACCCCCAGCGTTCCGCGGAAATCGAGATCCCCTTCGGCCTGGAGCGTCGCGTCCCGCAGTTCGATGCCCAGCGCCGTGGCGACCGCATTCAGCGTGACTCCCGCGCAGGCCACCAGGGCTTCGAGCAGCATATCGCCGGAACAGGCGGCCAGCCCGCTGCCGCCGGTGGCCGGGTGCAGTCCGGCAACGACCAGCGCCTTGCCCGTTTCGATCCTGCAGCTCACGCCTTCAGCGATGCGGCCTTGCGCACGCAGCGTGATCAGCGCCGTTTCCGGCGCCTCTCGATACCGGTCCTTCAGGGGAGTCTGGACGGCGCGCAGATCTTCGGCCTTCATGACGGAACCTCCTCGCGATTCAGATCGATATCGAGACCGACCGAGGACTGTGCCTCGGTCACGCGCGCAGTGCAAGTGTCACAACCGGTCCGGTCAGCGCGCGGCGGAGCCGCGGTCGATGAAAAGCCCGGCGCACAGAATGGTACCCACGACGTATAGAGACCAGGTCTGCGAGATCGCGTAGGGGTAGAGCATCAGCGCCAGGCCGAGCCATCTCGTCAGCTGGCGGCCGACGCGCTTGCCGTACCGGAAAGCGGCAAAGCCGATCACGCCGAAGACGATGGCGCCGAACAGGTAGGCCGGGCTGGGAAGCGTCAACCCCAGCGACTGCAGGCCGGCGAGATTGTCCATGCGTCTATTTCGTTATGCGCGGGTGCGCGGCAGCCAATCCTACTCTTCGCGCGACCCGCGTTCCGTTCGCGCACCGGACCGTGATCCCCGCTGCGGATTTGCCCGCCATGTCAGAATGTGCGCCTCATGGCCACAGTCAAACTCACGCGCGCGACCATTCTCGACGGCACGCTGCACGCCTCGGTGCGCTCCGTGCTGGGGCCGGACGTCCGGCTGATGACCGACGCCGAGCGAACGGCGCAGGTGCAGGCGATCCTCGCGCAATCGCCGCGGCCGGGGCGCGTCTGGGTATTCGCCTTCGGCTCGCTGATCTGGAATCCGGCATTCCATTTCGTCGAGCGGCGCACCGCGCGCATTCACGGCTTCCACCGCCAGTTCTGCCTGTGGGCTCGGGCGGGACGCGGCAGTCCCGAGCGGCCGGGGCTCATGCTGTCCCTGGAATCGGGCGGCAGCTGCACCGGCGTCGCCTACCGGCTGGGCGAGGGCACGGAGTCGACCGAGCTCGACGTGCTGTGGCGGCGCGAGATGTTCACCATGGCGTACCGGCCGGTGTGGACGACCGCGCATACGCCCGACGGACCCGAGCCCGCGATCGCGTTCAGCGCCAACAGGGGCCACGAGCGGTACGTTCCCGGGCTCGACGAAGCGGCGGTGGCGCGCTATCTCGCTACCGGCGCGGGGCCGATGGGGCGTTGCTGCGACTACCTCTTCGACACGGTGGAGCACCTGCGCCAGCTCGGCATCCGGGACCGCAGGCTCGAGGCGCTCGAGACACGGGTCAGGGCCCACTGCGAGGCGCCATGAGGCACGCGGCGCAGGGTCTGCATCG
>JAHEDO010000125.1 GCA_024641185.1 Burkholderiaceae bacterium
GCCGGCGATGGCACTGCGGTGATCCAGGTCGACGCCGCCGAGGAGTGCGCCAGGCTGGTCGAGTTCGCCAGCACGTACGTGCCCGGCGTCACCGCGAAGATCCGCCTCTACGGCGGCGAGCGCCCGCTGTTCGAACTGCACGGCGTGGAGGACGAGATCGAGCGGGCACTGGCGCGCCGCGTCGACCTGAAGTCCGGCGGGTATCTGATCGTCGACCAGACGGAGGCGCTGACGACCATCGACGTCAATACCGGGGGCTTCGTCGGCGGGCGCAACTTCGACGACACGATCTTCCGCACGAACCTCGAGGCGGCGCACGCGATCGCGCGCCAGCTGCGCGTGCGCAACCTCGGCGGGATCGTCATCGTCGACTTCATCGACATGGGCAACACGGAACACCGCGACGCGGTGCTGCTCGAGCTGCGCAAGGCGCTCGCGCGCGACCGGACCCGCACCACGGTCAACGGCTTCACCACGCTGGGCCTGGTCGAGCTGACCCGAAAACGCACCCGCGAGTCGCTCGCGCACCTGCTGTGCGAGCCCTGCCCGACCTGCGCCGGACGCGGCGCGCTGAAGACCGCGCGCACCGTCTGCTACGAGATCCTGCGCGAGATCCTGCGCGAATCGCGCCAGTTCAACCCGCGCGAGTTCCGCATCCTCGCCTCGCAGGACGTGGTCGACCTCTTCCTCGAAGAGGAGGCACAGTCGCTGGCGGCGCTGGGCGACGCGATCGGCCGACAGATCTCGCTGCAGGTGGAATCGATCTACAACCAGGAGCAGTACGACATCATCCTGATGTGACGGATCGGGCGCCCGGCACGCGCCGCCAGTGCGGCGTCGCGGGCCGAGCGGGCCTCGGGCGCCTCAATTCCAGAAGGCAGCGACCCTTCCGAACACCCAGAAGCTGGCAGTCGCGCCGATCAGGTAAACCGGCAACACCACGGTCCAGCGCGGACCGAGCCGTCCGCGCAGCACGCGGCGCACGACGGCCGCGATCGTCAACACCGCTGCAATGAATATCAGCTGGCCGATTTCCACGCCCACGTTGAAGAACAGCAGGGCCAGCGGGATCGCGTTCTGCGGCAGCCCCACCTCGGCCAGCGCGCCCGCAAAACCCAGGCCGTGCAGCAGCCCGAACGCGAACGCCACGATCCAGGGCTTGCGCGCCGCGAGCCCCGCGCGACCCTGCCGCAGGTGAAGGATCTCCGAGGCCACGAACACGATCGACAGTGCGATCGTCGCCTCGACCGGCGGGCCGGACACATGGAGGACGCCCATCGTCGCCAAAGCGAGCGTGATCGAGTGCGCCACGGTGAACGCGGTGACCGTCACCAGCAGCTGTCGGCGACCGCGCACGATCATCACCAGCGCGAGTACGAACAGCAGATGATCGAACCCCGAGAGGATGTGCTCGACGCCGAGCACTGCGTACGTGGTGACCACCTCCAGCGGACCGGGGCTCGGTTTGAGCGTGAAGCTCGGGGTCATCGCCATGACGCGCGCGAGTTGTTCGGTGCCGTCGGCGCGCTCCACGCGAACCAGCACGTCGAGGCCGGTCAGGCCGAGCTCGGTGAATTCGACGGCCTTGCCCTCCAGCCCGCCCGGGACGCGCACCCGCCAGCGCTGCACGGCGGCGCCGCTCGCGTAGATGCTGGTGCGGGTTCCGACGTCCTGCGTGCCCGAAGGAAAGACCGGCTTCACCTTCAGCGTCGTCTGCGCATCGAGCGCCGGAACCTTCCAGGTCACGTCGTAGGTCTCGGCGTCGAGCTGCTTCAGCTGCAGGTAGGCCGGCCGGAAGACGTCTGCGCGGACCGGCCCCGCGCAAAACAGCAGGACCACGACAAGTGCGCCGAGCAGACGCGTCATCAGCCGCCCGCCTTGGGACCGGCGCCTCGCGAAAGGTCGGCATCGATCACGACGTCGTACTTCCGGCGCAACTTCTCGAAGTAATCCGCTTTCGCCTGAGCGCGCCGATCGCTCTCCCAATCGCGCTCGACCGCGGCGCGTGCCTCGTCGAGCGTCGCCGGACGGCCCGGCGTCCTGCTGTTGACCCGCACCAGGTGCACGCCGTAGCCGGAGGCGATCGGGCCGGACCAGTCGCCGACCGCAAGTGCGCCGACCGACCGCGCGAACTCCTCGCCGAACTCCCTGGCCAGCCGATCGACCGCGACGGAGGCCGTGGTCGCCGGCAGCAGCGAGCGGTCGCCGACGGTGTCCGGGCCCGCGCCGGCACGAAGACGCGCCAGCGCCGCGGCAAGTAATGCGTCGAGCCCGGCACCATGGCGCACAGGGTCGAACATCACCTGATCGAATCCGACGACGGTCGGGCGCGCATAGCGCTCGGCATGCTTGCGCAGATACTCGTCGAGTTCGGTTTCGGTGGGAGCCGACCGTCCCGCGGACTCCTCGGTGAGGACTTCGAGCTTCTGCTGCACGCGGCGGCGGATCACCGGATCGTCGCGATCGAGCCCCATCGCCACGCCCTCTCGGAAGAGAATCTCCTCGCGCACCTGCGCATCGATCAGGCCGTGAAGTTCGGCCGGGGTGGGCGGTCGCTGCCAGACGCTCTGGTGTCGCTGGACGATGGCGGCGACGGTGGCGTCGTTGATGACGATGCGGCGGTCCGCCCCGCCCCTGCCTCCCGAGACGACATTGAACAGCAGGAACAGTGCCAACCCGAGGACCAGAAAATGCAGCAGCGGTTCGCGTAACAAATTGCGCAACAAGACCCCTCCGAAAACGGCGACGGGCGGGGATACCCCCCGCCCGTCATGGCTATCAGTTCAGCGTGCGGCAGATGCCATCAGCCCCCCGGCGTGTACCAGATCGGCGCGGTGTAGGCGCGTTCGATGACGGTCATCCGGGTGCCCGGAAACGGCTTCGTTCCGAATCGCTTCGCATCGTAGGCGGTCCAGCGCGGAGTCGGGATCTCCAGCACGCGCGCGTAGTAGAACGCCCACTCCGCGGCGTTGAAACCGGCATCCTGCCAGAACGTGATCAGTTCGGGCGCACCGATGGTGTTGGTCCAGGTCGCATTGGCCAAGTCCACCGTGCTGCCGACCGAAGGAAGCTTGCCGTCCTTGTCCGGCTTGCGATCGCCGCTCCAGGCAACGTCGTAGACCTTCTCATGCAATTCCCCCTTCGCATCCAGCCAGCCCTTGACGATCTGGATGCGGTCGAGATTGGCGCCGATCGGATCGCGTAATCCGGCCACGATGAAGGTCGGCGACTTGCCCGCAGGCGCACTGCGCAGGTCACCGCCCATCGGGACGCCCTTCGCGTATCCGACCACTGCCGGATTACGCGTCTGGGCGTCGGCCTTATCGAAGTCCCAGCTGCCGAAGAAGCGCACGATCATGCGCGGGCCGGTGGTGGCATAGGTCTCGCGGCGTTCCATCGCGTCCCAGATCGCCTCGCGCGTGTTCTCGGTAGCCCACACCGCGGCGTAGCCGGATGCGCCGACCTCCCAGTCCATGATCTTCACGCCGGTCTTCGGGTTGTTCATGAAGGTCGCGGTCATGCGTTCCGGGCTGGGCTCCTGCGGCGTGGTCTTGCCGAAGAAGTTCTCCTCTTCCATCGCGGCGAGCCCAGTGTGCGCGTCGCTCGAACCGATCAGACCGAACTTGTAGGGATTCGCCCCGAGCAGCTGCTCCAGCTTCAGGCCGTTCTTCAGCGCCGAGCGCGAATATTCGAACTCGAGCATCTCCTTCTTCTTGGCGACGCTGCCGTCGAGATTGCCCTTGTCCCAGAGCTCGAAATCGGCAAACTCGTCGTTGGGAGACAGGAAGGGGTGGGACTCGCCGGTGCCCTTGGTCTGCGTCGTCTCGTAGAGCCGCTCACGTTTGGCACGCCGCTCGGCGTAGGCGCGGTCGAGCTTCTTGCCGAAGCTCTCGACGACGGGGAACATCAGGCCGTTGCTCAGGTTGCCGTTGTGCGCGATCGCGAGGACGTTGCCGCCGGTCTTCTTCTCATAGGCGTCCATCCAGTTCCAGAGGTTTTCCGGGTTGTCGCTGCCATACGGCGGATAGACGGTGAACGGTTCGACCTGGCTCGCCTTGTCGCCGTTGTCGCGGAAGACGATGTTGCGGTGCAGGTTGTTGCCCCCCGTGTTCGAGGTCCACTCGTAGCCGATGAACGCGGTGAACCGGCCCGGATCGTTGTAGTGCTCCGCGGCGGCGATCGTCTCCTGCCATGCGCCCTTGTAGGCGCGTGAGCCGGGGAGGTACATGAGCGTCTTCGGAAATGTGCCCTGCGAGAATGCGACGATGATTTCCATCGCCGCCTCCGCCCCGTTTCCGGCCTTGATCATGTCGTACCACTTGCGGCCCGTCGGATCCGAGAGGACCTCCGGCTTGCCGGCGAAAAGATCGGGGAAGAACCCCATGTTGTCCGAGTGGTCGGCGACGACGAGAAAGTCCAGCGGCCGGGAAAGCTTCGCCGGCTGTCCGCTGGAAGCGGTGACCTCTTCGCCGCGGGCAAACCGATACGCGTCGCGCGGAGAGAGCCGGGCGCCGAAGGCACCCGCATCCATCGAGAACGCGGTGTGCAGGTGGGTGTCGCCGAAGAACGGGCGCGTCGGGAAGTTCCGGCCCGCGTAGGGCGAGTACACGGGCTTTGCCGGGAACGCCTTGTCGGCCTTCGTCTTGTCGAGGGTGCCGGCGTCGTCGCCGGCGAAGGCGGATCCGCTGACCGCGAAGATTGTCAGCGCTGCAAGCAGCGCGCGTACCGGATACCCGTGTTTCATACCGGCTCCCTCTGTGCAGGGGCGCGCTAACCCGGGTCGTACCAGATGGGCGAGCTCACGGCGCGCTCCTGATGGATCATCTAGACCTCCGGACCCATCTTGGCCTTGAACTTCACCACATCGTACGCCGTCCAGCGCGATGTCGGAATTTCGACGACCCGCGCTTAGTGGAACGCTTGCCGCTTCGGGTCGAACTGCGGATCGGTGAAGCGGCCCTCGACGATCGGAGCTCCTCGAACCGGGTGCCTCCGAGGAGGCGCCGAGGGCACGCGCTACGGCTCCACCTTTGACCAGCTCGCATCGGGGTCGTAGGCTGTCACCGCCCGTGCCAGCGCGTTCGTGTTCCGTCCGAGGTTCTTCTGGTACACGACGCCGGCGCGATTGACGATGAAGGTCATCACCCCGGTGTCGTCGTAGCTCGCCGGCCACGCGATCAGCGCGAAACCCTCGGTCATCCGGCCACTCTTCAGATAGCTCTTTGCCCCGCCGGGCGCGTGCTCGCCCTGTGCGCTCAGGATCCGATAGAGATAGCCGTGATACGGCTGTCCGGGCTTGGCGTAGGCGAACTCGGGACCCAACGGGCTCTCCTCCTCGCCCGGTACCGACGCCCAATAGAGTCCGTCGTGCTTGCCCTGCGAGGACAAGGGGCGCCTGGCGAATTCCCGCACCCCATCGCCGTTTCGATCTTTCGCGTAGTACTCCTCCTGCGCATCCGTGTACGCCAGCACTGTCTGGATCGCTGCCAGTTCGTTGCGACCGATACGGCGGGCACGCATTTCGTCGGGCGCGGCCTTGGCGTCGAAGCGCCAGCCGGACGCGGTCTTCACGATCGGGATCGGCAAGGTCCATCCGTCCTTGCCCACGCCGAGAAATGCCTTGTCGGCGCCCCTCTGAACGATCTCGTGAGACGCCGCCCAGGCGCCCAGGAACTCGATCACGTCGTCCTGGTCGATTCCGTCAACCGGGATGTACTTGCGATAGTCGGCGCCGATGACCGCCTTGACCGCGTCATCGTCGCTGCGGGCGATGCCGTCGACCAGTGCGTCAGCGGCCGCCTGCGGCGTCGGATACGACTGCTGGCTCCAGGCCGCGAGCGGCAGTGCCAACACCAACGCCACCGTGCAATGACCCGCAACAGGCGCGGCGCGACTGAACAACCATTCAAGAAAGTTCATTCTCGTGTGCTCCCGATCAACGGTGGCGGCCACCGCCGCCCCCGGCTCTGCCGCCGCCCCCGGCTCTGCCCCCGCCCCCGCCACCACCACCGCCCCTCGGGCTCGCGCGTTGCGGCTGTGGTCGCGCCTGCGGTCGTGCCTGCTGCTGCGGTCGTGCCTGCGGTCGTGCCTGCTGCTGCGGTCGTGCCTGTGCCTGTGGTCGCGACTGTGCCGCTTGCCGGCTCGCGCTACCGCGGTCGATCTGCTGTTTCGCCTGGCGATCGTTCGCGCCCCTGAGCGCGTTGTCCCGGTTGGCTGATGCCGCCCTCTGCCGGGCGGCGTCACGGTCGGCCGACTGCGCTCGCGCTTGCGCCGCGTTGCGATTCGTGCCGGCCGCCTTGTCGCGCGCGCCAACGTCCCGGCTGGCCCTCTGCGCCCTGTCGCTTGCCGAGCCTCTTCCCGCATCCACGCCGCGCGCCTCCATCGACTTGGCCGCACGTTCGCGGCTCGCGTCACGGCTCGCGTTCCGGCTCGCATCCCGGCTGGCATTCCGTCCGCCGTCCCGGCCGTCGTTCCGACCGGCAGTCTTCCCGCGATATTGCTCACGGTTGCCGGAATCGCGCTTGCGCTCGAGCTGCTTGCGCGTGTTGTCGCCGCCCCGATAAGCCGTCTTGCGACGGTCGGGGTTGTGGTTCCAGTTGCTCGAGCGACTGTTGACGTCTATGCGCCTGTTGACGTTGATGTTGTTGTAGCGGTTGACGTTGACATTGACGCTGCCTCGGCCCCAGTTGCAGCCGCCCCACAGCGCGTTCGAAATGCCGATGCCCACGCCCCAGGCGATGCCGGTGGCGATGGTCCGCGAGAACCAGTAACCGGGCGGCGGCGGGTAGTAGTAAGGCGGGTAGGCCGGATAGGCCCACGGCCCGTAGACGACAGCGGGGTTGTAGGCCGGCACGTACACGACCGACGGCTGCGCCGGCTCGATCACGATCACCTGCGGCGGCGGCGCGGCCTGCTGCTGCACCACTACCGTCGTCGGCTCGGGCGCCTGGGCGGATACCTTGATCTGTTCGTTCGAACTCAGGTTTCCCGCCTTCTGCGCCTGCTGGCGCAGCCGCTGCACCGAGTCCATGACGTCCTCGGGCTGGTCGAGGAAGGCGTCCCCCATGTTTCTGACCCAGTCGGTCTTGTCGCCCAGCGTGATCAGAACCTCCGGGAAGGCGACCATCGACTGCACGCTCGGATCCCAGTCCTCGTTCTGAACCATGTTGACCGCGTCGTCCCCCTTGGCGTCGGGGTGCGCCTTCGACCATTGGTAGGCCAGCGCAAAATCGTCCGGATAGGTCGTCGCCATGAACAACTGAGCGAGCAGCGAGTCCGGGTACAGCGCCACCGGCGCCGTCATCTGGTCGAGCTGCTCCCTGGTGAACGGTTTCGCGTCCTGGGCGATGCCCAGCACGGGTACCGTCAGGATCAGGGCCGCCACGAGCCCGCGCAGCCAGGCAATGGGATGGGTTCGCACAATTGTTCCTTATTCAGTTCAGCCGGGCGGGTCGACACCAGGTTGCCCGGTCGCCCACACTCGATTGAAGGCCTGCCCCGGTCGAGACCGGACATTCCCCGCAGGATGAGAACGCTGTCGGCAACGAGCGGGACTTTCTGGAAACTCCCGGTCGTGTCCGGTTCAGCGCCCGGCATTATCCGCACCATCCGTCGCAGACGTCAAATGCATCAATCAGTATGACTTGATGCGCTCTGCGTATGCCACTCGAACTTCGTCAGTTGCGGCACGCTCTCGCGTTCGGCCGGTATCAGCACATCGCCACGGTGCGGTCATCCGGCGAGCAGTGCGGCAAAGGTCGCCGCGGTGCATTCCGTGGGACTGCGGCCAGGCTTGCGCCTCGCCCCCTCGGCAGTTGGCGACCGCGACAACGACAGCCGCTCAGTCGCTCAGTCGCTCAGTCGATGGTCTGCCGGTAGCGCAGCATCGCGATCACTCCAACCACCGCGAGAAACGCGGCGATCGCACCGGCGTCCGCGGCGACGTCGTGCCAGGCGACGCCCTTGAGCATGATCCCGCGCACGATCCGCAGGAAATGGGTCAGCGGCAACATCTCCCCGATCGTCTGCGCCCAGCCCGGCATGCCGCGAAAGGGAAACATGAAGCCCGAAAGAAGAATGTTGGGAAGGAAGTAGAACATCGTCATCTGCATCGACTGCATCTGTGAACGCGCGATCGTCGAGAAAGTGAACCCGACAGCCAGCGTCGCGGTGATGAACAGCAGCACCATCGCCGAGAGCATCGTGAAGCTGCCCACCATCGGCACGTCGAACAGCAGGCGGGCCGCGCCGAACACGATCAGCACCTGCGTATAGCCGATCAGAACGTACGGCAGGATCTTGCCGACCATCATTTCGATCGGGCGCACCGGCGTGGCCAGCAGGTTCTCCAGCGTGCCGCGCTCGCGCTCGCGGGTCATCGCCATCGCGGTCATCATGACCAGCGTCATCGTCAGAATCACGCCCATCAGCGCCGGAACGACGTTGTACGCGGTCAGCCCCTCGGGGTTGTAGCGGCGGTGAACCCGCAGCTCGAACGGCTGCGAACCCGGTCGCAACCGCGCCAGCGGTCCCTTCAGATCGCCGAGTAGCGCCACCTCGGGCAGCCTCTGCAGTGCGGCCACCGCGGATCCGGTCGCGGCCGGGTCGGTGGCGTCCGCGTAAACGGCCAATGCCGGTCGCTCGCCGCGCAGCAGACGACGCGAAAAATCCGCAGGAAAATCCAGGACGAACTGCACTTTGCCGGCCGCCATCAGCTGCTCGGCGTCACCCTCGGACACGGTCGCGACCACCTTGAAGTAGCCCGTATTTTCCGCGGCGCGCACGACCGCGCGCACGAGAGGCCCCTGCTCCGCAGCCACCACCGCGGTGGGAAGGTTCCTCGGGTCGCTGTTGATCGCGTAGCCGAACAGCACGAGCTGCATGATCGGCACGCCGATCATCATCGCGAAGGTCAGGCGGTCACGGCGAAGCTGGACGAACTCCTTGCGCAGCACCGCGAAGATGCGGCCCCAGGAGAAGCG
>JAHEDO010000126.1 GCA_024641185.1 Burkholderiaceae bacterium
GCATCCCGCCGCGGGGCACTGGCGCGGTACGCTGCTCAACGGACTGCTTCATCACCGCCCGGCGCTCGCCGAGCTGCCGCGCGCCGGGATCGTGCACCGGCTGGACAAGGACACCACCGGTCTGATGGTCGTGGCCAAGAGCGAACGCGCGATCGCCTCGCTGGTGGGGCAGCTGTCGGCCAGGACGATGTCTCGGCGCTACTTCGCGTTCGTCACCGGACGCGCGCCCGCGGACGTCGAGATCGACGTCCCGATCGGGCGCGATCCGCGTTCACGGATCCGGATGGCGGCGCAGCGCACCGCGTCAGCCAAGCCCGCGCGCACGCATGTGACGAGGCTGGCTGAGCTGCGGGTGGAAGAGGCGCTGGCGTCGCTGGTCGAATGCCGGCTGGAAACCGGGCGGACGCACCAGATTCGCGTGCATCTGAAGCATATCGGTCATCCGCTGCTGGGCGACGCGTTGTACGGTGGTCCGATGATCGGTATCGCGCGCCAGGCGCTGCATGCCTGGCGGCTCGGTCTGCTGGACCCGCTCGATGGTCGCTCGCGCCGCTGGGTCAGTGTGCCGCCTGCCGATATGCGCTCGCTGGCACAATACGGCGGACTCGACTTCGAAGCGCTGTGCAATGAGCTCGACGCGGACTGCTGATCTGGATCGCGCCTTTCCCTCCTGGCTGCTGCCGCAATGGCAGGCGCCGGCGCGCGTGCACGCCGTCTCGACCCTCCGGCACGGCGGGGTCAGCCGCGGTCCGTGGGGTCTCGCAGACGGTTCGTTGGGTGGCTGGAACCTCGGTGCGCACTGCTCGGACGAAGCGGCGGACGTCGAGGAGAACAGGCTGCTGCTGCGCGAACGACTGCCCGCGGAGCCGCTCTGGCTCGAGCAGGTCCACGGGACCGACGTGCTGGACGCCGACGGCCTCGATCCGGCCGATGGCGGCGGCCTTGCAGCGCGCGCGCCTGCGGTGCCTGCGCGCGCCGATGCCGCGGTGACGACCCGCAGGCGCGTCGTGCTGGCGGTCCTGACCGCCGACTGCCTGCCGGTGGCACTGGCCAACGCTCGCGGGACCGCGATCGGGATCGCTCACGCCGGTTGGCGCGGTCTCGCTGCCGGGGTGCTCGAGAACACGGTGGCCGCGCTCGAGCGCGCAAGCCCCGGCGAACACTGGATCGCCTGGTTGGGCCCGGCGATCGGCCCTTCGCGATTCGAGGTCGGGGAGGAGGTGCTCGCGGCCTTCGTCGACAGCGATCCGGGGGCGCAGGCCGCGTTCACACCGACAGGCGCGCCCGGCAAGTGGCGCGCCGACCTTTTTGCGCTCGCACGCCGGCGTCTCGTGCGAGCCGGCGTGCGGGACATTGCCGGTGGCGGTCTGTGCACCGCCAGTGATCCGCAGCGGTTCTATTCGTTTCGCCGCGACCGCGTCACCGGCCGCATGGCCTCACTGGTCTGGCTCGCCTGATCCCGATTCCCGAGCCCGCAGGCGGTTCCTGCGGCGTTGGGGCCCGCCGAGCAGATACAGCAGCAGCGCGAGGGGGAAGATTCCGGCAGCGACGAACGTGACGACGCCGCGAAACACGGTGGGCTGCGTAATGGCGACCATCAGCGCGACGTATACCCAGGCAATCGCAACGACGTACATGAGGCGGGCAAGCTCCGCGTTAGGGGCGGGGGGTAATTTGACAAAAGCGTGGCGCGGTGCAAAATCGTCCACGAGGTTTTGTCGCGCCGCTCTGCTGCGCGTGATCGATCTTACGATACTACTGGAGGGAAACAGATGGCGACTGCAAAGGCGCCGAAGTCCGTAGCGCGCGCGAAGTCCGCAGCATCGCCAGCCAAGAAGCCAGCCGGGGCGGCTCGCTCGAAGGCCAGTCCTGCGCGGGCTACCAGACGCGGCACGACTCCCGCCAAGAAGCAGACGGCGGCTTCCCGGCCATCGGCGCAGACGAAGGCAAAGGCGAGGGCGAAGGTGAAGGTGAAGGCGCGTGCCCCAACCGCGCCGGCGGCAGGCGAGGGGGTCGGCGGACAGCGCCCTGGGAGTTCAACCGGTGGCGGCACCTTTCCCGGCTTCCCCGGCTTCCCCGGGTTCGGGGACGACGCCGGCGCGGCGTTCTCCCGGATGATGCCGAGCATGTCGTCGGTCAAGATCGCGCCGGAGGCGCTCATGAGGCTCCAGGAGGAGTACATGCAGCGCTGGCAGGGACTGCTCACGGCCGCCACGGAGCATGCGGCGCCCGGCCTGCAGGACAAGCGCTTCGCGCATCAGACCTGGCACGACAATGGTGCGTTTACCTGGACGGCCGCGTTGTACCTCCTCAATGCGGAGTTCATGCAGAAGCTTGCCGGCGCGGTAGAAGGCGAGCGTCAAGTGCGCGACCGGGTGAAGTTCGCGACCCAGCAGTGGGTCGACATGCTTTCTCCGGCGAACTTTCTCGCGACGAACCCGGAGGCACAGCTCAAGCTCATCGAGACGAAGGGTGACAGCCTCAAATCGGGTCTGGAACACCTCTTCGACGATCTGCAGAGGGGCCGGATCACCCAGACCGACGAAGAGGCCTTCGAGATCGGCCGCAATGTCGCCACCAGTCCGGGTTCGGTCGTGTTCCAGAACGAGCTGATCCAGGTCATCCAGTACGCGCCTTCCACCCCGAAGGTGGGCTCGCGACCGCTGCTGATGGTGCCGCCGTTCATCAACAAGTTCTACATCATGGACCTGCAGCCCGACGGCTCGCTGGTCGCGCACGCGGTGTCGCAGGGGCACACCGTGTTCATGGTGTCGTGGCGCAATGCCGGACCGGAACTCGGTCACCTGACCTGGGACGACTATCTCGAGCTGGGGGTCTTCAAGGCGATCGAGGTGGCGCGAGAGATCAGCGGCGCACCGACGATCAATGCGCTGGGCTTCTGCGTCGGCGGCACGATCCTGGCCGCCGGCCTCGCGGTGCTCGCCGCGCGCGGCGAGCGTCCGGTGAGCGGGCTCACGCTGATGACTTCGCTGCTGGACTTCGCGGAGCCCGGCATGCTGGGGGTGTTCGTCGACGAAGCCTCGGTGCAGCTGCGCGAACAGACCATCGGCAAGGGCGGTCTGCTCGAGGGCAAGGACCTCGCGACGACCTTCTCGTTCCTGCGGCCGAACGATCTGGTCTGGAACTATTACGTCAACAATTACCTGAAGGGCGAGCAGCCGCCGGCCTTCGACCTGCTCTACTGGAATTCCGACAGCACGAACCTGCCGGGTCCGATGTACGCCTGGTACCTGCGTCACATGTACCTGCAGAACGAGTTGAAGATACCCGACCGGCTCGTCTGCTGCGGCGAGCGGGTCGATCTGCGGCGCATCGATCTGCCCACGTTCGTGTTCGGGGCGCGAGAAGACCACATCGTGCTGTGGCGTGGGGCGTTTGCCAGCGCCAGCCTGCTCGAGGGGCCGGTCAGGTTCGTGCTCGGCGCGAGCGGACACATCGCCGGGGCGATCAATCCGGCGTCCAAGAACAAGCGGAGCTACTGGACCGGCGGCGCGCCGAAGGGCGACCCGGAAGAATGGCTGGCGAGTGCGACCGAACATCCGGGAAGCTGGTGGAACGAATGGGCTGGCTGGCTGGAGGCTTTTCGCGGCGAGTTGCGCCCGGCGCCGAAGTCCCAGGGATCGGCCAAGTACCCGGTGATCGAACCCGCACCGGGCAGTTACGTCAAGGCGCGCGCCGTCTGAATCGTTCAATCCCTCAGCAATACCGATCAAACTTCGAAAAATCTACAGGAGACAGACAATGACCAAGAGACTCGCTTACGTGACCGGTGGCATGGGCGGCATCGGCACCTCCATCTGCCACCGGTTCCACGACATGGGATATACCGTCGTCGCGGGCTGCGGACCGACGCGCGACTTCGACAAGTGGCTGGCCGAGCAAAAGGCGGAGGGCTACAACTTCTTCGCGTCGGTGGGCAACGTGGCCGACTGGGAGTCGACCAGGGCGGCGTTCGACAAGGTCAAGGCGGAACACGGGAACCCGGACATCCTGGTGAACAACGCGGGCATCACCCGTGACGGCGTGTTCCGCAAGATGTCGCTGGACGACTGGCGCGCGGTCATCGACACCAATCTGAATTCGCTGTTCAACGTCACCAAGCAGGTGATCGACGGGATGATGGAGAAGGGCTGGGGCCGCATCGTGAATATTTCGTCGGTGAACGGCGAGAAGGGCCAGTTCGGACAGACCAACTACTCCGCCGCGAAGGCCGGCATGCACGGCTTCTCGATGGCGCTCGCGCTCGAAGTGGCCAGCAAGGGCGTGACCGTGAACACCGTGTCGCCGGGCTACATCGCCACCGACATGGTGATGGCGGTGCGCGAGGACGTGCGCGAGAAGATCATCCAGACGATTCCGGTGCGCCGCCTGGGCAAGGCGGAGGAGATCGGTTCGATCGTGGGCTGGCTGACCACCGACGATGCCGGGTTCACCACCGGCGCCGATTTCTCGTGCAACGGCGGCCTGCACATGGGGTAAGGGCGGGATATCGCCGGCCACTGGCCGGCG
Organism: Burkholderiaceae bacterium; assembly: GCA_024641185.1. Classification (GTDB taxonomy): domain Bacteria; phylum Pseudomonadota; class Gammaproteobacteria; order Burkholderiales; family Burkholderiaceae_E; genus Quisquiliibacterium. The sequence continues at coordinate 4,531 of JAHEDO010000126.1, forward strand.
CCGCGCTTGCCGGTGCGGCCCGCAAGCCGCACCGTGGAGAGCAAAGTACGTGCGGCGATGGCCACCGGCTGGCGACGATGCGCGGAACGGGTAAGATGACTAGCACTGGAGACTCCGCGATGGCCAATACCACCCGCCTGATCAAGAAATACCCGAACCGGCGGCTGTACGACACGCAGACAAGTTCGTACATCACGCTGGCCGACGTCAAGCAGCTGGTTCTCGAAAGCGAGGACTTCAAGGTCATCGACGCGAAGAGCAACGACGACCTCACCCGAAGCATCCTGCTTCAGATCATCCTCGAGGAGGAGGCGGGCGGAACGCCCCTGTTCTCCTCACCGATGCTCGCGCAGGTCATCCGCTTCTACGGTCACGCGATGCAGGGCATGATGGGCTCGTATCTCGAGAAGACGATGCAGGCCTTCGTCGAGATCCAGAGCAAGATGCAGGACCAGTCGACGGCCTTCTACGACGCCAAGGGCCTGCCCAGTCCCGAGCTCTGGGCGCAGTTCATGGCGGTTCAGACGCCGATGATCCAGACGATGATGGGCAACTACATCGAGCAGAGCAAGAACCTGTTCGTGCAGATGCAGGACCAGATGCAGCAGCAGGCGCGCAGCATGTTCCAGACCTTCCCGTTCCCGGGCGGGCCGCAGGGTGCCGACGACAAGAAGCAGTAGCACGCGCCGACCGCGCGCCAAGCGCTCGTCGCGCGAGGCGCCGCCCCCCAGCGTCGGATTCGTCTCGCTCGGCTGCCCGAAGGCACTGGTCGACAGCGAGCGGATCGTCACGCAGCTCAGGGCCGAGGGCTACCTGATCGCGCCGAACTACGGCGATTCCGACCTGGTCATCGTCAACACCTGCGGATTCATCGACGATGCGGTGGCCGAGTCGCTGGACGCGATCGGTGAAGCGCTCGCCGAGAACGGCAAGGTGATCGTGACCGGCTGCCTCGGGGCGCGCAGCGGCGCGGACGGCGCGAACCTGGTGACCCAGGTGCACCCCAAGGTCCTCGCGGTCACCGGGCCGCACGCGACCGAAGAGGTGATGGCGCACGTGCACGCGCATCTGCCCAAGCCGCACGACCCTTTCACCGATCTGGTTCCGGATGCCGGGATCAAGCTGACTCCGCGGCACTACGCGTATCTGAAGATCTCCGAAGGCTGCAATCACCGCTGCAGCTTCTGCATCATTCCGTCGATGCGCGGCGACCTGGTCAGCCGGCCGATAGGCGACGTCGTCCGCGAGGCCGGCACGCTTCTGGCGGGCGGCGTGAAGGAACTTCTGGTGATTTCGCAGGACACCAGCGCCTACGGCGTGGACCAGAAGTACCGGACCGGTTTCGTCGACGGACGGCCGGTGCGCACACGGATGCTGGAACTGGTGCGCGAGCTCGGCGCGCTGGCGGCGACCCACGACGCGTGGGTGCGACTCCACTACGTCTACCCGTATCCGCACGTCGACGAGGTGGTGGCGCTGATGGGTCAAGACGGCGTCCTGCCCTACCTGGACGTGCCGTTTCAGCACGCGCATCCGCGCATTCTCAAGCTGATGAAGCGGCCGGCTTCGGGCGAGAAGAACATCGAGCGCATCCGCGCCTGGCGCGCAGCGGTGCCGGACATCACCGTGCGCAGCACCTTCATCGCGGGTTTTCCGGGTGAGACCGAGGCGGAGTTCGACTACCTGCTGGATTTTCTGCGCGAAGCCGAACTGGACCGCGTCGGGTGTTTCGCCTATTCGCCGGTCGAAGGGGCTGGTGCCAACCAGCTTCCGGGCACGCTTCCCGATGAAGTCCGCGAAGAGCGGCGCGCGCGCTTCATGCAGCTGCAGGCCGGGATCTCGGCGCGTCGGCTGCGGCGATTCGTCGGACGCGAGATGCGGGTTCTGGTTGACGGCGTGGAGCAGCAGGACACGGGTGCGGTGGCTCTGGGCCGGACCGCGATGGATGCGCCGGAGATCGACGGTGTCGTGCGATTCACCGGATCCGGTCGCCTGCCGATCGGCGGGTTCGTGCGCGTGCGGATCACCGGAAGCGACGAGCATGACCTCCAAGGCGAGATGATCGAATGATGAACTTCACTGGCGTCTACCCGATCCTGGCCACACCGTTTCGAGACGACGAGTCGTTCGACGAAGACTCCATGGTCCGCATGCTCGAGTTCATGGCGCGGCTCGGCGTCGAGGGCGTGACGGTGCTCGGCGTGCTCGGCGAGGCCAACCGGATGAGCGACCGGGAGCGGGAAGCGATCGTTCGTGTCACGGTGCGCACGGTGGGAGCGCGGCTCGGGGTGATCGTCGGCGTCTCCCACCCGGGGACGAAGGCCACGATCGATCTCGCTGCGATGGCGGCCGAGCTTGGCGCGCACGCGGTGATGGTTGCTCCGTCGGCCGAACCGGTGCCCAGCGATGTGCGTGTCGCCGAGTATTTCGGACGCGTGTGCGAAGCCGCGCGAATCCCGGTGGTTCTGCAGGATCACCCGGCGTCCACCGCGGTGCACATGCCGGTGCCGCTGATCGCGCGCATCGTCAAGGACAGTCCGCGGATCGCCTGCGTCAAGGCCGAGGCGGTCCCGTCACCGACCAGGATCGCCGCACTGCGGGCGGCGCTCGAGCGCCAGGTGCCGATGCTGACCGGCCTGGGGGCGCTGTACGGTCAGTTCGATCTCGAAGCAGGGTCCAGCGGCTACAACACGGGCTTCGCTTTTCCCGAGGTGCTCCAGGCGCACGTCGCCGCGCACCAGTCGGGCGACGTGGCGCTGGCGAGAAGAATCTGGTCCCGATTCCTGCCGCTGATCGTCTTCGAGCAGCAGCCGGGCGTCGCGGTGCGCAAGGAGCTGCTGCGCAGGCGCGGGTTGCTTGCTTCGGCGGCGGTGCGCCACCCGGGTGCGGGGCTGCTGCCGGCGGCCGGTCATGGGCTCGCCGAAGTGCTGGACTGGGTGATGCCGGGGGTCGACATCACCAGGCCGGTCGACGTCCTGTCCCTGCTCGATTGAGCGTCACGCCACTCGAAGGGGCGCAGGGGACGGCTGCCGCACCGTTGTCACCTCCGGCGCATCCGCTGCTGCACGCGCCGATCGTACCGACGCTGCTGCGGATGTCGGCGCCCGGTGTCGTGCTGGTCGTCTTCCAGTCCACCGTATCGATCGCGGACACGTTTTTCGTGGGGCGCCTGGGCACCGGACCGCTGGCAGGCCTCGCGCTGGTGTTCCCGATGGTCATGCTGCTGCAGATGATGTCGGCCGGCGCGATGGGCGGCGGCGTGTCGTCGGCGATCGCGCGCGCGCTGGGCGCCGGCGACCCGGCTCGGGCGCGCAGGCTGGTGCTGCACGCGCTGCTGATCGCCTGCGGTCTCGGCGCGCTGCACACGCTGCTGATGATGTGGCTGGCGGGACCGATCTACCGGGCGCTCGGCGGTCAGGGGGATGTGCTCGCGCACGCAATGGGATATTCGAACATGCTCTTCGCTGGCTCGGTGCTGGTCTGGCTGGCCAATACGCTGGCCAGCGTCCTGCGCGGCAGCGGTCACATGCTGCTGGCGGCGGCCGCCCTGATTGCCGGAAGTGTGCTGCACATCCCGCTGTCGGCGGGCATGGTCAACGGCTGGTGGGGCTTCCCGGCGCTGGGCATCGCCGGGGCCGGGGTGGCCTACCTGTGCGCGGCGGGTCTCGCGGCGCTGGCCTCGGCCTTCCTGGTGTTGCGCCGAGGCAGTCCTCTGCGACCGACCCGCGCGGACCTGCGGCTGGAGGTCGGTGCGTTCGCCGAGATCCTTCGCGTCGGCGGGCTGGCGTCGCTGTCGGCGGTGCAGGTGGTCCTCACCGCGGTCGCGCTGACAGGGTACGTCGGCCGCTACGGGACCGCGGCACTCGCCGGCTATGGGGTCGGCGCCAGGCTCGAACTGCTGCAGGTGCCGCTGGTGTTCGCGGTCGGGCAGGCGCTCGTGCCGATGGTGGGGACCGCGGTCGGTGCGCGCGACCCCGAACGCGCGAAACGCGTCGCCCGGACGGGCGCGTTGATCGCGGCGGTCCCGTGCACGCTGATCGCTCTGCTGGTGTTCATCCAACCGGCCGCATGGACGGGCCTCTTCAGCACGGATGCCGCGGTACTCGCCGCGGGCAGCGCCTACCTGCGGATCGTGGGGCCGTTCTACCCGGTGCTCGGCATCGGCATCGCGCTGTACTTCGCTTCCCTCGGCGCAGGGCGCGTGATGCGGCCCGTGCTGGCGGCCAGCGCGCGTCTCGCGGTCGCTCTGCTCGGTGGTGCGCTCGTGGTGGCGATCGGTGCGCCGCTGTGGGCCATGTTCGTGGTCATCGCGGTTGCGATGGTCGTCTACGGGGTCGGCACGGCGGTGGTGGTTACCCGCGCGCGCTGGTGAACCGCGGGCGCCGGTGAATCGATCGCGCTGGTGAATCGATCGCGCTAGGTTCGGTGCGCCGCC
>JAHEDO010000127.1 GCA_024641185.1 Burkholderiaceae bacterium
AGTAGTGCGACCGCCCACCGGGCCTCGCCCGCCGGCAGGCCGTCCGCCATCGGGCCGCCCCCCGTCGGGTCAGCCGCCGCCGGGTCGCCCCCCTTCAGGCCAGCCGCCATCCGTGCAGCCGCCCCGCCCGTCGCGCCCGCCACCGTCTGCCGGACAGCTGCCCGCGGGCCCGCGCCCGCCTGCGGGTGGTCCGCCGTCGCAGGGTGGGCCGCAGCCCCGGGGCGGCCAGCGCTAGCAGACGTCGCCGGCGCCCCGGCGGGGTTACTTTCCGATGCAGAACCGGCTGAAGATCACGCCGAGCAGTTCGTCCGCACCGAACGCCCCGGTGATCCGGCTCAGCTGCTCCTGAGCGAGCCGCAATTCCTCGGCGAAGAGGTCGAGCTGGCGATCGCCCTCGCGCGCGTTGGCTTCAGCCTGCGCCAGGTGTTCGCGGGCCTGGCGCAACGCCAGCAGGTGCCGCTCGCGCGCGATGAACTGGGACTCGCCCGCCCCCTGCCAGCCCGCGAGCTGCAGCAGCAGTTCGCGCAGGCCTTCGATGCCGTCGCCGGTCTTCGCCGACAGCCAGGCGCTGGCCACCGGCGTCACCGGCTGGGCCGGTTGGACGGGTCGTGAGCGCTGCAACGGCTCCAACGGCTGCAACGGCTGCAACGGCTGCAACGGCTGCAACGGCTGCAACGGCTCCAACGGCTCCAACGGCACGCCGGACGACTCCACACCGCCGATGGCCGTCGCGCGCGCGACCCGCGCCCGCTCGCCGCCGAGGTCGATCTTGTTCACCACGCGCACGACCGGCACGGGCGGCAGGCGCCGCGCGATGTCCTCGTCCATCCGCACGGCGTCGGGCAGCACCGAGTCCACCAGGTGGACGACGACGTCGGCATCGGCGACCGCAGCCCAGGTGCGCTCGATGCCGATCCGTTCGACCTCGTCGGCGGTGTCGCGCAGGCCGGCAGTGTCGATCACGTTCAACGGCACGCCGTCGATCTGGATCGCCTGCGCGACCCGGTCGCGCGTCGTGCCCGCCACCGGCGTGACGATCGCCACCTCGGCGCCGGCCAGTGCGTTGAGCAGGCTCGACTTGCCCACGTTCGGCCGACCGACCAGCACCACGTTCAGTCCCTCGCGCAGCAGCGCGCCCTGCCGTGCGGTCGCCAGTGTCGCGTCCAGAGCGGCGCGTATCGTGGCGAGTTGCCCGAGCGCGTCGGCGCGCTGCAGGAAGTCGATCTCCTCTTCGGGGAAATCGAGCGTCGCCTCGACCAGCATCCGCAGGTGGATCACCCGCTCGACCAGCGCGTGGATCGCATTCGAGAACTCGCCGGCCAGCGAGCGGGTCGCCGAACGCGCCGCCTGCTCGGTGCTCGCGTCGATCAGGTCGGCCACCGCCTCGGCCTGTGCGAGGTCGAGCTTGTCGTTCAGGTAGGCGCGCTGTGTGAATTCGCCCGGCTCGGCCAGGCGCACGCCGAGGCTCGCGCCTGCCTGCAGCACCCGGCGCAGCAGCATCTGCATGACGACCGGGCCGCCGTGGCCCTGCAGCTCGAGCACGTCCTCGCCGGTGTAGGAGTGCGGTGCCGGAAAGTGGATCGCGATCCCGCGGTCGATCTCGCTCGCGTCGTCGGCGAGGAACGGTCCGTAACTGGCCACGCGTGGCGCGAGCCGCGCCGCGCGTGGCGCGCCGAGCACGGCGACGATGACCGACGCCAGGTCCGCACCCGACACGCGCACGACACCGATCCCGCCCCGGCCCGGGGCGGTCGCTACCGCAGCAATCGGAGAATCGTCGGGCAGGCGCACGGATTCAATGTAGCAGGCCGTGGATCGCAGTGGAAAACGGGGTGAAGAACAGGGGAATATGCCGCGGAATATGCCGAGGGAACACCGGGGACAGCCAGGGGACAACCGGGGGATATCGTGTGGACTGCCGGCGGATTCCCGCTTGGAAAACCCGTGGAAATCCGCGTAGCCAAACGCGGGAAAACCCCGGGACTGCCCCGGGGAAACCGCTGGATATCTTCAGGACGACGGGTGTGCAGGAGGCTCCGCGCACCGCCGGGCGCGCGCGCGCAGCTGCTGGCCCGCCGTGCTTCTCGCTCAGTGCTTCTCGCTCAGTGCTTCTTCGAGCCGCCCTTGCTCTTGTTCCCCATCATCCGCGTGATGTAGTACTGCTGGGTGATCGAGTAGACGTTGTTCACCAGCCAGTAGAGCACCAGGCCCGCCGGGAAGAAGAAGAACATCACCGAGAACACGATCGGCATCACCATCATCACCTTCGCCTGCACCGGATCGGGCGGGGTCGGGTTCAGCTTGGTCTGCAGGAACATCGTGGCCGCCATGATCAGCGGCAGGATGTAGTACGGGTCGGGCGTAGCCAGGTCGTGGATCCAGCCGGTCCATGGCGCGTTGCGCATCTCGACCGACGCGAGCAGCACCCAGTAGAGCGCAATGAACACCGGGATCTGCACCACGATCGGCAGGCAGCCGCCCAGCGGGTTGATCTTCTCTTCCTTGTACAGCTCCATCATCGCCTGGTTCATCTTCACGCGATCCGAGCCGTAGCGCTCGCGCAGCGCGGTGAGCCGCGGCGTCACCGCCTTCATCCGCGCCATCGACTTGTAGCTCGCCGCCTGCAGCGGGAAGAACGCGGTCTTGATCACGATGGTGAGCAGCACGATCGCCCAGCCCCAGTTGCCCACTATGCCGTGCAGGTACTGCAGCAGCCAGAAGATCGGCTTGGCGATCACCGTCAGCCAGCCGTAGTCGACCGTCAGGTCGAGCCCGGGCGCGACCTTCTCGAGCATGCGCTGGTCCTGCGGCGCGATCAGCAGCCGCGTGTCCGCGGTGACGCTCGCTTGCGGGGCGACCTCGCCCAGGGGCTGGAGCGCGCCGACCGCGTACAGGTTCGTGTCGATTTTGCGGGTGAAGAACTCGCGCTGCGCCTTCTCGGTCGGGATCCAGGCAGACACGAAGTAGTGCTGGATCACGCCCGCCCAGCCGTCGGCCGCATTCTTCGCGTGTTCGGCCTTGCCGCCATCGATCTTGTCGAAGGCCACCTTCTGGAATTTCTGCTCTTCGGTGTAGACCACCGGTCCGGTATAGGTGTTGTAGAACCTGGACTCGCCGGGCGGCTTGTTGCCGTCGCGCGTGAGCTGCAGGTAGAGCGTGGGCTTCAGTGGGGTGTCGCCGGTGTTCGTCACCTCGTCCGAGACCGACAGGACGTAGGAGCCAGGCGCGAGCGTGTAGGTCCGCACGAGCTTCAGGCCGCCGCTTTCGGCCGCGAGCTTCATCTGCGCCCCGCCCCCGTCCAGTGCGTGCGGCGCTTCGGCCACGGTGAAGGGCGTCTTGTGCGTCGGGAAGCTCGCTCCCTGCGGCGCACCCACCAGGCCGCTCTGCGCGGTGTAGACCTGGCCCGGCAGGTCGTGGAGCAGCACGACGTTTCCGCCCGCGCCCTGCGCCGATTCCGCCGACGCCTTGTGCTTGAGCAGTTCGGCGCGCATCACCTGCGCGCCCACCAGGTCAATGTCCAGCGCGAGCACGTCGCTGCGCAGCTGCACCATCTCGGCGGCGCGCGCGGCCTGCGCTGCCGCCCCGCCGGGTACCGCGCCAGCCGCGGCACCTGCCGCCGGCGCAGATGTGCCCGACGCGGCTGCGCCCGCGGGAGCGGTGGGAATGCTGGCGTCGGCCTTGGCGGGGGGTTGTGCCGCACCGCCCGCGGCAGCGCCCTTCGCATCGGGCGCCGACTTCGCATCGCCCTGAGCGGTCGACTGGCCGCCGAACATGCTCGGCCTGCCGTTATAGCGCTGCCAGCCGTCCCACAGGAACAGCAACGACATCGAGAAGACGATCCAGAGGATGGTGCGTTGCATTTGCATGGGATCAGTCCGATCGTGCAGGAGGGTCGCCGCGCAGCGCGGCGGGCCAGCGGCCCCCGCGCGGTTTCAGCGAAAAGATTTCGGGCACCAGGTCGACGCCGCCGTCCGAAAACGGATGGCAGCGGCACACCCGGCTGAAGGCGAGCCAGCTTCCCGACAACGGGCCGTGCCGGCGCAGCGCCTCGACGGCATACGCCGAACAGGTCGGGTGAAAGCGGCAGCGCGGCGGCAGCATCGGGCTGATTGCGTACACATAGAAGCGCAGCGGCGCGATCAGCAACGCGACCATCGCCCGCCGCAGCCATACCCCGACACGACCCGCCGACGCGACCGCCGACCCGGCCGCCGATGTCGCGGGCTTGCGTGGGCTGTCTGACTGGTCGTGGGTCACGGGCTGTTTCGATTCGGTTTGGAAGGCGGCGTCACCTTCGGTGCCTCGGGCGTTGCGGACCCGCGCTCGGCATGCGGCGCCGGGGTCGACGCGGCACGCCGTTCGGTGCGCACCCTTGCGACGAGCCGGCCGAACAGTTCGTCGAGCTCGGCGCGCCACGCTTTCTTCAGCGCGCCTCGCGTCGTCGACTTCCACTGACCGTCGGCCCGGCGCAGCTTGAGCATCGCGGCGCCAGGAGGTCGGATGCTACCCCATCGCGCATGACGCCACGCCTCGCGCGCCACGCGCTTGAGTGCGTTGCGGTCCACCGCGCGGGCCAATTGCCGCTTGGGCACGGAAAAGCCGAGTCGGGTTCGCGCCGGGCCTGCACGCTGCGCCGGCACCGCGCCGGGCGCAGTTTCGCCGGCCGCCTCGCGTGCGGGTTCGTTCGCCGCCGGTTCGGCCACCTGGTCCGCTGGTGCCTGCGTCGCCTGGCTCGGATCGATCATCTCGTACGACAGCCCGAAGTGCGCGCTGGTCACCGTCGGCCGGCGACGCGCGAGCGCCGCGAAGACCGGATCGACACGTTGCCGGGCCACGGAGGATCCCCGGTTCCCGGTGACTGGAGCCGCGTGGATCGCCGTTGTCGGGCGACCCGCGAGCTCAGACGCCGAGCCGCTTGCGGCCCTTGGCGCGACGGGCGCGGATCACCCCACGACCGCCTCGCGTCTTCATCCGGACCAGAAAACCGTGGGTGCGCTTGCGGCGCACGACGGAAGGTTGATAGGTTCGTTTCATTTCGATTCTCGAGAAAAGCCCTCGATTACAACCGATCCGGCCATCCGCGTCAATCCTGTGCCTGTGGAAAACTCCGTCTCCCGCGCTACAATACGGGGCTCGTCAACCCGAGTTTTCCACCGGGTGGCGCAACCGACACTATCGCCGTTTTCGCCTCTATACACCGCCATCCCATCGCCCCGATGCAAGACCGCTGGCTAGCCTGTGCGACGCAACTGGAATCCGAGGTTCCCGCACAACTCTTCAAGACCTGGATCAAACCGCTGGTTTACCTGGGTTACGACGAGAGTGAGCGCCTGCTCCGTATCGGCGTTCCGAACCAGTTCAAATTGAACTGGGTGAAGACCCAGTTCGGCGAGCGGATCGCCCAGCTGGCCGGCAAGGAGATCGGACCGGAGACCCGTGTGGTGTTCGAAGTCTCCCGGCCCCAGCGCGACGAGGGCGAAATCGCGCAGCGGGTCAGCGCACGGTTTCCGGCCCTCGCCAGTGCGGCGCAGGAGAGTGCGGCCGGCTCGCCGGTTGCGGAACCCCTGAACGGCAGGCCCGCAGCCAGCGCCGCGAGTGATCGCAGCCGCTTGCGCGGCGACCTGACCTTCGAGAACTTCGTGACCGGCAAGGCCAACCAGATGGCCAGGGCCACCGCGCTGCAGGTGGTCGAGAAGCCCGGCAGCTACAACCCGCTCTTCCTGTACGGCGGCGTCGGTCTGGGCAAGACCCACCTGATCCACGCGGTGGGCAACGCCTTCGTCGAGCGCAATCCGGCGTCCAAGGTGCGCTACATCCACGCGCAGGAGTACTTCGACGAAATGGTCCGCGCGATCCAGCGCAAGACCTCTGAGGACCTCAAGCATTACTACCAGTCGCTCGACCTGCTGCTGATCGACGATATCCAGTTCCTGTCGGGCAAGCCGCGCACCCAGGAAGAGTTCTTCTATACATTCGACGCGCTGTACGCGGCGCGCAAGCAGATCATCATCACCTGCGACACGTATCCCAAGGAGATCTCGGGCCTGGAGGAACGGCTGATCTCGCGCTTCGACTCGGGGCTGATCGTCGCGATCGAGCCGCCGGAACTGGAGATGCGGGTCGCGATCCTGCTCAAGAAAGCCGAGCAGCAGGGCGCGCAGCTGCCCGAGGATGTCGCCTTCTTCATCGCCAAGCACCTGCGCTCGAACGTGCGCGAGCTCGAGGGTGCGCTGCTTCGGGTGGTCGCCTTCGCGGGCTTTCGCGAGAAGCCGGTGTCGCTGGACCTCGCCAAGGAAGCGCTCGAGGACCTGCTCGCGCTCAATCGCCGGCAGGTGTCCGTCGAGTTCATCCAGAAAACGGTGGCAGACTTCTTCAAGATCAAGGTCGCCGACATGTACAGCAAGCGGCGGCACGCGCACATCGTCCTGCCGCGGCAGATCGCGATGTACCTGGCCAAGGACCTCACCCAGAAGAGCCTGCCGGAGATCGGCGAGGCCTTCGGCGGTCGCGACCACACCACCGTGCTGCACGCGATGCGCAAGATCACCGAACACCGTCAGCACGACGCCGACCTGAACCACCAGATTCACGTACTCGAGCAGACCCTGCGAGGATGACGCCTGTGGATAACCCTCGTGCGACCGTGCACCGAATTGTGGATAAGTCGCCTGCCGCGCGGCCCGTCGAAATTCGCCAGGATTTACCCACAGCACCGGTTCGCGGTTGTCCACCCGATACCGTTGCCGCGAACGCCGCGCCCATGCTTGCTCTGCGCCGCTTATCCACCTGAAGAGCCGGTGCTCATGAACAACACCAAGAGGAGATAAGGAGAAATGCAGTTTATAAGAGCTTCCCGCGACGCGATCCTCAAACCGCTGTCGACGGTCGCCGGAATCGTCGAGCGCCGGCACACGCTGCCGATCCTGGCCAACGTGCTGCTGCGCAAGGAAGGCGACGCGGTGTCGTTCCTCGCCACCGACGTCGAGATCCAGATCCAGACCACCGCATCGTTGGGCGCGGGCAAGGACGTCGGCGCCACCACGGTGTCGGCGCGCAAACTGATCGACATCCTGCGCGCGCTTCCCGAGGGCCCGGAAGTCTCGATCTCGGTGACGAACAAGAAAGCGACGATCCAGGCGGGCAAGAGCCGCTTCGCGCTGCAGACGCTGGGCGCCGAGGAATTCCCGACAGTTGCGGTCAACGATCACTTCTCGGCGTCGTTCACGATCGCGCAGAAGCAGCTCAAGCACCTGTTCCAGATGGTCCACTTCGCGATGGCGCAGCAGGACATCCGCTACTACCTGAACGGGCTGCTGATGGTCACCGACGGAAAGCTGCTGCGAGTGGTGGCCACCGACGGCCACAGGCTCGCCTACTGCCAGGCGGAACTCGATGGCGAGCCGCTCGCACGCAACGAGGTGATCATTCCGCGCAAGACCGTGCTCGAGCTGCAGCGCCTGCTGGCGGATTCCGACGACCCGGTGCAGATCGACGTGGCGGCCAACCAGGTGCGCCTGCGCTTCGGCGACGTCGAAATGGTCAGCAAGCTGGTCGAGGGCAAGTTCCCCGACTATCAGCGGGTGATCCCCAGCGGCTACAAGAGGGCGATGGTCGTGAGCCGCGAAGCACTGGCGTCTTCGCTGGGTCGCGCGTCCATCCTGACCTCGGACAAGTTTCGCGGCGTGCGGCTCACGCTCGCGCCCGGGCTGCTGAAGATCCAGACCAGCAATGCCGAGCAGGAAGAGGCGGTCGAGGAACTCGAGGTCGACTACGACTCGGAAACGATCGAGATCGGCTTCAACGTCGGCTACCTGCAGGACGTGCTCGGCAACCTGAAGACCGAGAAGGTCCAGATCGAGTTCGGCGACGCGAACACCAGCGCGTTGCTCACCGTGCCGGGCGACGCGACCTTCAGCTACGTCGTGATGCCGATGCGAATCTAGAGGCTCCCTGAATGTCCGAACAGAACTACGATTCCTCCTCCATCCAGATCCTCGAAGGTCTCGAGGCCGTGCGCAAGCGGCCCGGCATGTACATCGGCGACACTTCCGACGGCACCGGACTGCACCACCTGGTGTTCGAGGTGGTCGACAACGCGATCGACGAGTCGCTGGCCCAGCACTGCGACGAGATCGTCGTCACCATCCACACCGACAACTCGATCTCGGTCACCGACAACGGCCGCGGCATTCCCACCGGCATCAAGTGGGACGACAAGCACGATCCGAAGCGCAGTGCCGCCGAGATCGTGATGACCGAGCTGCACGCCGGCGGAAAGTTCGACCAGAACAGCTACAAGGTGTCCGGCGGGCTGCACGGCGTGGGCGTGTCCTGCGTATGCGCGCTGTCGAAGTGGCTGCGGCTGACGATCAAGCGCGACGGCAGGGTCCACTTCATGGAGTTTCACGGCGGTTTTCCGCAGGACCGCGAAGTGGCCGAGCTGACGATTCCCGAGGGTGTCGCGTCCAACGGGCACAAGGCGGGCGACAAGGTGCTGTGCTCGCCGATCCGCGTGACCGGCACCACCGAGAAACGGGGAACCGAGGTGCACTTCCTCGCCGACGAGGCGATCTTCGGAAACGTCGAATACCACTACGAGATCCTCGCGAAGCGGCTGCGCGAGCTCTCGTTTCTGAACAACGGCGTGCGCATCAAGCTGGTCGACCAGCGCCAGGGCAAGGAGGAAGACTTCGCGTTCGCCGGCGGCGTCAAGGGCTTCGTCGAGTACATCAACCGCACGAAGAGCTCGATGCACCCGACCGTGTTCCACGCCACGGGCAGCAAGGACACCGACGCCGGACTCGCGATCGGCGTGGATGTCGCGATGCAGTGGAACGACGGCTACAACGAGCAGGTGCTCTGCTTCAC
>JAHEDO010000332.1 GCA_024641185.1 Burkholderiaceae bacterium
TTGCCGACGTTCATCATCACCTTCATGCCCAGCTCGGGCATGCGCGCCGCATCGAGTTCGGTGACCTCGGTCTCGAGCAGACCGTCGTAGATGTAACCAGTGTCGCCCTGCGAGCAGGCCACCGTGACGAGCGCCCCGTCGCGCAGCCGCTCGGTCGCGTCGCCGCATCCGACCACGGCCGGAATGCCCAGTTCGCGCGCGATGATCGCGGCGTGGCAGGTGCGCCCGCCCCGATTCGTGACGATCGCCGCGGCTCGCTTCATCACCGGCTCCCAATTCGGATCGGTCATGTCCGTGACCAGGACGTCGCCCGCCATCACGCGATCCATCTGCGAGGCGTCGGCCACGACGCGCACCGGTCCGGCGCCCACCCTCTGGCCGATCGCGCGCCCGGAGGCGAGCACGTCGGACGAGCCCTTGATCTCGAAGCGTTGCTGTCGGCCGACGCGCGACTTCACCGTCTCGGGTCGCGCCTGCAGGATGTAGATCTTTCCATCCACGCCGTCGCGCCCCCACTCGATGTCCATCGGACGCCCGTAGTGCTGCTCGATGAGCACCGCATAGCGCGCCAGTTCGATGACTTCGTCGTCGGAGATCGAATAGCGATTGCGCATCTCTGCCGAGGTGTCGACGATGCGCACGGTTCGCCCCGCGTCCGGCGGCGCGTTCGACGCGTCGGCGAACTCCATCGTGATCAGCTTGCTGCCCATCTGGCGGCGGATGATCGGGAAGTGCCCGGCGGCGAGCATGGGCTTGTGCACGAAAAACTCGTCCGGGTTGACCGCGCCCTGCACCACTGTCTCGCCCAGGCCGTAGGCACTGGTGATGAAGACCACGTCCGGGAACCCCGACTCGGTGTCGATCGTGAAGGTTACGCCGGAGGCGCCGCGATCGCTTCGAACCATGCGCTGCACCCCGGCCGACAGCGCGACATCGCCGTGGTGAAAGCCCTTGTGGACCCGGTACGAGATCGCGCGGTCGTTGTAAAGCGACGCGAACACGTGGCGAATTCGCTCGAGCACCGCGTCGATGCCCGATACGTTCAGGTAGCTCTCCTGCTGGCCGGCAAACGAGGCGTCGGGCAGGTCTTCGGCGGTGGCCGAGGAGCGCACCGCCAGCGAAATCGCTTCACCGGACTCGGCGAGCAGCCGGTCGTAGTGGGTGCGAATTTCGGATTCGAGGTCGGCCGGCAGCGGCGCCGCCTCGATCCAGGAACGGATCTCGGCACCGCAGGCGGCGAGTGCCTTGACGTCTTCGGTGTTGAGCTGCTCGAGCCGGGCCGCGATGCGCGCAGTGAGCCCGTTCGCCTCGAGAAAGCGTCGAAACGCGTGCGCGGTGGTCGCGAAGCCCCCCGGTACGCGTACCCCGACCGCGGCGAGTTGACTGATCATTTCTCCCAGCGAAGCATTCTTGCCGCCAACCGAGTCGACATCGGTCATGCGCAATGCTTCGAAGGGGACGACGAGGCGCCCTTCGAGATGGTTCATGATGAATGAGTCCTGACATGATGAGAAATCCTGCCGGCGCGCCCGATGAAACTCGTCGCGCTGGAACGCTGTACTGGCCCGCCCGCCCGCTCGCGCGCCCTCACGCCGCGTTTCTCGACCCGAGCCAGTACAGCCCTCCACCCTTGCCAGGTCGATTTTAGCGCCTGCCCTCCCCGCACGACCGTGCAATGCCGCAATCGTCGACAATATCGTCTCGCGACACGATGGAGCGCTCGATGCCCGACACCCCTGCCGCCCCCCACGACCGGACGGTCTTCTATGTCTCGGACGGCACCGGAATCACCGCAGAAACCTTTGGACACTCGCTGCTCGTGCAGTTCGAGCAACTGCGGCTGCACGAAGTCCGGCTTCCGTTCATCGATACCCGCGACAAGGCCGAGGACGCGTTGCGAAAGATCGCCGCGCAAGGCGTTGCCGACGGAGTGCGCCCGGTGGTGTTCAGCACGCTGGTGCAGACCGACATCAACAAGATCGTGCACGAAGCCGACGCGCTGTACTTCGACCTCTTCTCGAGCTTCGTAGGACCGCTCGAACGCGAGTTCGGAGTGTCCTCCACCCACACGATGGGACGCTCGCACACGGCGGCCAACACCGAGCAGTACAACCGCCGGATCGGGGCGATCAACTTCTCGCTCGCGCACGACGACGGCCAGTCGCACGGCGGGCTCACCAGCGCGGACGTGATCCTGATCGGTGTCTCGCGCAGCGGCAAGACGCCCACGAGCCTGTACCTCGCAATGCAGCACGGGATTCGCGCGGCGAACTACCCGCTGATTCCGGAGGACTTCGAGCGCGGCGAACTGCCCAAGGTTCTGTACCAGTTCAAGCACAAGCTGTTCGGACTGTCGATCACCCCCGAACGCCTGGCCGAGGTGCGCTTCGAGCGCAGGCCGAACAGCCGCTACGCCTCGCTGGAGAACTGCCGCTTCGAAGTGGCACAGGCCGAAGCAATGATGCGACGCGAGGGAATCCGCTGGCTGTCGTCGACGACGAAGTCGATCGAGGAGATCGCCGCCACG
>JAHEDO010000128.1 GCA_024641185.1 Burkholderiaceae bacterium
CGCTCAGCTACTTCGTGATCGTCGGCACGAGCAATGCGGTGAACCTGACCGACGGCGCCGACGGGCTGGCGATCATGCCCGCGGTGCTGGTCGGCGCCGCGCTGGGCATCTTCGCCTACGTCACCGGCAACGCAGTCTTCTCGAAGTACCTGCTGATTCCGCACATCCCGGGCGCCGGCGAACTGGTCGTGTTCTGCGGGGCGATCGCGGGGGCGGGCCTGGCTTTCCTGTGGTTCAACGCGTATCCGGCGCAGGTGTTCATGGGCGACGTCGGGGCGCTCGCGCTGGGGGGCGCGCTCGGGACGATTGCGATCATCGTGCGCCAGGAAATCGTGCTCTTCATCATGGGTGGCGTGTTCGTTGCCGAGACCGTGTCGGTGATGCTCCAGGTGGGCTACTTCAAGTACACCAAGCGGCGCTACGGGCAGGGGCGCCGGATCTTCCGGATGGCCCCTCTGCACCACCACTTCGAGGTGGGCGGGGTGAAGGAGAGCCAGGTCGTCGTGCGGTTCTGGATCGTCACGATGATGCTGGTGCTGTTCGGCCTGTCGACGCTGAAGCTTCGCTGATCGAAACGAAGCGAGAACCCGCGCGATGACAACCCCGCAAACCGCCGACTCGCCGCAGATGCAGCTGTTCGATCTTGGCGGCCGCCGCGCGCTGGTCGTCGGCCTGGGCGAATCCGGGGCGGCGATGGCGCGCTGGGCCGCCGCGCGCGGCGCGCAGGTGAGCGTCGCCGACACGCGAGAAGCTCCCCCGCAGCTGGCGGCGCTGCGTCAGGCGCTGCCAGAGGCGCGCTTCGTTCAGGCGGCGCTGACCGAAGCGCTGCTCACGGACGTCGACGTGGTGCTGTGGAGCCCGGGGCTGTCGATCGAGCTCGGCGAGACGGCGGCGTTCCATGCGGCCGCACGTGCGCGCGGACTGCCGGTGCTCGGAGAGATCGAGCTGTTCGCGCAGGCGCTCGCCGCGATGGCCGAAGACGGCTACCGGCCGAAGCTGGTGGCGATCACCGGGACCAACGGCAAGACGACGACCACGCGTCTCGTCGGCCACCTGTGCGAGCAGGCCGGGCGGCGCGTGGCGCTCGCGGGCAACATCGCGCCGGCGCTGCTCGACGTGCTGCGCGAGGCGATCGCGTCGGGCGAACTGCCCGAGGTATGGGTGCTGGAGCTCTCGAGCTTCCAGCTGGCACTGACCGAGAGTCTCGCGCCCGCCGCCGCCGCGGTGCTCAACGTTTCGCAGGATCACCTGGACTGGCACGCGTCGATGGCGTCGTACATCGATGCCAAGCATCGCATCTATCGCGGCGCAGCCGTCTGCGTCTACAACCGCGACGACCCGGCGACGCAGCCGCGGCGTGCCGGCGAGACGTCGAGCTTCGGCCTCGGCCTGCCGGTCGCCGTCGGCGAGTTCGGGCTGGCACACGACGGCGGGCTGCGATGGCTGGCCGAGGCAGTGCCCGGCGAGGAGCCGACGGGTCGGCGACGCAAGGAGCCGGTCGCGTGCACCGTGCGCCGACTGATGCCCGCCGACGCGCTGCGGGTGCGCGGCGCGCACAACCAGCTCAACGCGCTGGCGGCGCTGGCGCTCGCGCGCGCGATCGGCGTGCCGATGGCGGCGATGCTGCACGGCCTGCGTGCCTTCGCGGGCGAACCGCACCGCTGCGAACTGATCACGGTCGTCGGGGACGTCGAGTACTACGACGACAGCAAAGGGACGAACGTCGGTGCGACGGTGGCGGCGCTCAACGGTCTGGGCCGGCGCTGCGTGCTGATCGCGGGCGGCGAGGGCAAGGGCCAGGACTTCGGCCCGCTCGTGCAGCCGGTGCGCAACAACGCGCGCGCGGTCCTGCTGATCGGGCGCGACGCGGCGATCCTGCGGGCGGTGCTGGCCGACTCCGGCGTGCCGCTGGAGGACTGCCCGAGCCTGGAGCGGGCCGTGGTTCGGGCTGCCGCGCTGGCGCAGCCGGGCGACGCGGTGCTGCTGTCGCCGGCCTGCGCGAGCTTCGACATGTTCCGCGATTACGCCCACCGCGCCGAGGTGTTCGTCGGCGCAGTGCGGACGCTGGCCGACGAGGCGGGGGTCGCATGCTGAGCCTTCGTCTTCCGGGTCGCGCGCGCGCGGGCAGGCACCGCGAGCTCCCGCGAAGCGCGTCGCCGGCGACTCCGCATTCGATCGACATGACGTTGGTCTGGGTGATCGCGGCGCTGCTGCTCGGCGGGCTGGTGATGGTGTATTCGGCTTCCATCGCGCTGCCGGACTCGCCGCGTTTCGCCAACTACCGAACGACGCACTTCCTCGTGCGGCACGCGTTCGCGATCGCATTCGGCACGATGCTCGGCCTGGTCGCATTTTCCGTGCCGGTGCGCATCTGGCAGAAGTGGGCGCCGGCGCTCTTCCTGCTCGGTCTGGTGATGCTGGTGATCGTCCTGATCCCGGGTTTGGGCAAGGTCGTCTACGGCGCGCGGCGATGGCTGTCGCTGTACGTGATCAATCTTCAGCCCTCGGAGCTGATGAAACTGTTCGTGGTGCTGTACGCCGCCGACTACACGGTGCGCAAGCAGGACTACATGCAGAACTTCTCGCGCGGTTTCGCGCCGATGGGCACCGCGGTCGCGGTCGTCGGCCTGCTGCTCCTTCTCGAGCCGGACCTCGGCGCGTTCATCGTCATCGCGGCGATCGCGATGGGCGTGCTCTTCCTGGGCGGCGTCAACGGTCGTCTGTTCGCCGGGCTCGTGGTCACCGCTCTGTCGACCTTCGCGCTGCTGATCATGATGTCGCCGTGGCGGCGCGACCGGATCTTCGCCTACCTCGATCCGTTCGCGGACGCGCTGGGCAAGGGTTACCAGCTGACGCACTCGCTGATCGCCTTCGGCCGCGGCGAGTGGTTCGGCGTCGGCCTTGGCGGCTCGATCGAGAAGCTCCACTACTTGCCCGAGGCCCACACCGATTTCCTGCTCGCGGTGATCGGCGAGGAACTCGGACTGGTCGGTGTGACCGTGGTGATCGTGATGTTCTACTGGCTGACCAAGCGCGCGTTCGAGATCGGTCGCCAGGCGATCGCGCTCGACCGGGTGTTCGCCGGGCTGGCGTCCAAGGGCGTCGGACTGTGGATCGGGTTCCAGGCGTTCATCAACATGGGGGTCAATGTCGGTCTTCTGCCGACCAAGGGCCTGACGCTGCCGCTGATGAGCTATGGCGGCACCGGCGTCCTGGTCAACTGCGTCGCCCTGGCGATCGTGCTCCGTGTCGATTTCGAAAACCGGAAACTGATGCGAGGCCTCGCATGAGGGCTCGCATGAGCAAGACCATCATGATCATGGCGGGCGGCACCGGCGGTCACGTCATGCCCGGCCTCGCGGTCGCGCAGACGATGCGCGCGCGCCGCTGGGACGTGGTCTGGCTGGGCAATCCCAAGGGGATGGAAGCGACGCTGGTCCCGCGTCACGGCATCGAGATGCGCTGGGTCCGCTTCGGTGGTCTGCGCGGCAAGGGACTGCTGACCAAGCTGCTCCTTCCGGTGAACCTGCTGCGCGCATTCTGGCAGTCGCTGCGTGCGCTGCGCGCGGCTCGCCCGTCCGTGGTCCTGGGCCTGGGCGGCTACATCGCCTTTCCCGGCGGGATGATGGCTGCGCTGCTGGGCATTCCGCTGGTGGTTCACGAGCAGAACGCGGTGGCCGGAATGACCAACAGACTGCTCGCGCGCGTCGCCGACCGCGTGCTCGTGGCCTTTCCGCAGGCCCTGCCGGGCGCGCAGTGGTGCGGCAATCCGGTGCGCGCGGAGATCGCGGCGCTCGCCGCGCCTTCGCAGCGTTTCGAAGGCCGCCAGGGGCCGCTGCACCTGCTGGTGGTCGGCGGCAGTCTGGGCGCCAGCGCGCTCAACGAGACCGTCCCTCAGGCGCTCGCGCTGATCGAGCCGGCGCGTCGTCCGCTGGTCACGCACCAGAGCGGCAAGGCCCACGCGCAGGCCCTGGCCGACGCCTACCGGCGCGCCGGGGTCGACGCGACGCTGGTCGAATTCATCGAGGACATGGCCCAGGCCTACGCGCAGGCCGACCTGGTCGTGTGCCGCGCCGGCGCAATGACGGTGGCCGAACTGGCCAGCGCCGGCGTCGCGAGCGTTCTCGTGCCCTTCCCGCACGCGGTCGACGACCACCAGACCGGCAACGCCCGCTACCTGTCGGAGCGTGGCGCGGCGTATCTGTTCGCGCAGAGCGAGCTGACCGCCGAGCGGCTGGCGGGCCTGATCCGCGGTCTCGATCGCGGCAGCCTGCTCGACATGGCGCGCAAGGCCCGCGAGGCGGCCAAACCCGACGCGGCCGACTGTGTCGCCGACGTCTGCGAAGCGGTGGCCAGCGCATGAAACACAAGGTCAGGCGCATCCACTTCGTGGGCATTGGCGGCGCGGGCATGAGCGGCATCGCCGAAGTGCTGCTCAACCTGGGCTACGGCGTCAGCGGCTCGGACATTTCCAGCAGTGCCACCACGCGCCGACTCGCGACGCTCGGCGCGAAGGTGATGCTGGGCCACGACGCACAGCACATCGAGGGCGCCGACTGCGTCGTCACCTCCACGGCGGTCCGCGGCGACAACCCCGAAGTGATCGCCGCGCGAGCCCGCCGCGTGCCGGTCGTTCCGCGCGCACTGATGCTCGCCGAGCTGATGAAGCTCAAGCAGGGCGTCGCGATCGCCGGAACGCACGGAAAGACGACCACCACCAGCCTCGTCTCCTCGGTGCTCGCCCAGGGCGGGCTCGATCCGACCTTCGTCATCGGCGGGCGCCTGAACAGCGCCGGCGCCAACGCGAGGCTGGGCAGCGGCGACTACATCGTCGTCGAGGCGGACGAGTCGGACGGGTCGTTCCTGAACCTGTCGCCGATGATCGCCGTGATCACGAACATCGACGCCGACCACATGGAGAGCTACGGGCACGATTTCGCCCGGCTCAAGCAGGCCTTCGTGGAATTCACCCACCGCCTGCCGTTCTACGGCGCCGCGGTGCTCTGCGTTGACGATCCGAACGTGCGCGAGATCATGCCGTTCGTCTCGAAGCCGGTGATCACCTACGGGTTCGCCGACGAAGCCCAGTTCCGCGCGGTCGACGCACGCCCCGAAGGCGGGCGGATGCGCTTCAGGCTGATGCGAGACGAGAGCGACCCGTTGGACGTGGTGCTGAACGCGCCCGGCATGCACAACGTGCAGAACGCGCTGGCCGCGATCGCGGTCGCCGACGAGCTCGGCGTGGCCGACGAGGCGATCCTGTCCGCGCTCGCCGAGTTCCACGGCGTCGGCCGTCGCTTCCAGAGCTACGGCGACATTCCCGCCGGCGACGGCGGGCACTTCACGCTGATCGACGACTACGGGCACCACCCGGCAGAAATGGCCGCCACGCTCGCCGCGGCGCGTGGCGCCTATCCGGGCCGCAGGCTGGTGCTCGCGTTCCAGCCGCACCGCTATACGCGCACTCGGGACCTGTTCGAAGACTTCGTCCGGGTGCTCTCGACGGCCGACGCACTGCTGCTGGCCGAGGTCTATCCGGCGGGCGAGGCGCCGATCGTCGCGGCTGACGGGCGCTCGCTCGCGCGGGCAGTTCGCGTCGCGGGCCGCATCGAGCCGGTCTTTGTCGAGGACATCGGCGCGATGGCCGAGGCGATCCTCGAGGTCGCGCGCGACGGTGACGTCGTCCTGTCGATGGGTGCCGGCTCGATCGGGGCGGTGCCCGCCCAGGCGCGGGACCTTCGCGGGGAAGGACGGGCTGGCGATGACGAATGAAGCCAGAGCCGCGAGCTTCGGGAAGGTGGCGGTCCTCTTCGGCGGCCGCTCCGCGGAGCGCGAGATCTCGATCCGCTCGGGCAGCGGCGTGCTGGCGGCGCTGCTGCGCCAGGGCGTGGACGCCCACGCGTTCGATCCGGCGCAGCGCCCGATGGACGACCTTCGCCGCGAGGGGTTCGACCGCGCGTTTATCGCGCTGCACGGCCGCTACGGTGAAGACGGCACGGTGCAGGGAGCGCTCGAGCTGCTCGGCGTCCCCTACACGGGCTCCGGCGTGATGGCCTCCGCGGTCGCGATGGACAAGGTGTTCACCAAGCGCGTCTGGCTCACCCACGGACTGCCCACGCCGAGGTTCGAGCTCGTGCATCGCGGCGACGCGCTGCGCGAGCTTCCCGACCGGCTGGGCCTGCCGCTGATCCTGAAGCCGCCGCACGAGGGCTCGACGATCGGCGTCAGCAAGGTCGCGGGCTACTCCGAGATGCAGGACGCGTTCGAGCTGGCGGCGAAGTACGACGACGCGGTGCTCGCGGAGGAGTTCATCGACGGCAGGGAACTGACGGTCGCGATCCTGGGCAAGGACGAGAACGCGCGCGCGCTGCCGGTGATCGAGATCCAGGCCCCGGAAGGCAACTACGACTACCACAACAAGTACTTCGGCAACGAGACCCGCTATCTGTGTCCGGCGCCGCTGCCCGACGAGGTTGCCGCCCAGGTGCGCGCGGTATCGGTGCAGGCCTATCGCGCGCTCGATTGCGAGGGCTGGGCGCGCGTGGACCTGATGCTCGACCGCGAAAACCGGCCGTGGCTGCTCGAGATCAACACTTCGCCAGGCATGACGGACCACTCGCTGGTGCCGATGGCGGCCCGGGCGGAAGGGATCTCATACGACGCGCTCGTGCTCGCAGTGCTGGCGGACGCACGGCTGAAGATCGGAGCCGGCGCATGAACCCCTGGCACAACGTCCGATTCATGCACGCTGGCGCGAACGCGCTGCTGGCGCTGAGCCTGGCCGCCGTGCTCGGCACCGCGACCTGGTGGCTGGTGCACCGCCCGACGTTCGCGCTGCGCTCCGTTGCGATCGAGCCCTACCCCGGCACGCAGCTGCGCTACGTGTCGACGCCGTCGCTGAGGCTGTCGGCGCTGCGCCGCGTGTCGGGCAGCTTTTTCACCGTCGACCTCGACGCGGTGCGTGTCGGATTCGAGACCGTGCCCTGGGTGCGCCGCGCGACCGTGCGCCGCATCTGGCCCGACCGGCTGGTCGTCTCGATCGAGGAGCACCGCCCGTTCGCGCTCTGGGGCGACGGGCGCCTGATGAACACCTACGGCGAACTGTTCACCGCGAACCTCGCCGAGGCCGAGGAGGAAGGCGCGCTGCCCGAGCTGTCCGGCCCGGCCGGCAGCCAGCTCGCCGTGCTCTCGCGCTACGAGGAGCTGACGCGCTGGCTCGCGCCGATGGCCAGGTCGCCGCGCACGGTCGCGCTGTCGCAGCGCCACGCGTGGTCCGCGCGGCTGGACGACGGAACGCTGCTGCTGCTCGGACGCGAGCTGGGAGTGCCGATCGAGGCGCGGGTCAACCGCTGGGTCAAGGTCTATCCGCGAGTGCTCGGGCGATTCGACAGGCCGGCCGAAGTCATCGACCTGCGCTATCCGAACGGCTTCGCGGTGCGCTCGGTGGCGGTGACTGTCGGCGACAAGGCCAAGCCGGGCGCTGCAGGTGGTGCCGCGGTAGCGGTGGGACTTCGTAGATGAAAACAAGAGCAGGCAAGAGAACAGAGCGAGAGCGAAGTCATGGCTAGGGATACCAGCGACCTGATCGTGGGACTTGACATCGGGACGTCGAAGATCGTCGCGATCGTCGCGCAGATGCTGCCCGACGGACGCTACGAGATCGTCGGTCTCGGGCAGCACGAGTCACGCGGATTGAAGAAGGGGGTCGTCGTCAACATCGAGTCGACGGTGGCGTCGATCCAGCGCGCCCTCGAAGAAGCGGAGCTGATGGCGGACTGCAAGATCCGCACGGTCTACACCGGCATTGCCGGAAGCCACATCCGCAGCTTCAACTCGAGCGGCATGGTCGCGATCAAGGACAAGGAAGTCGCGGAAGCCGACATGGCCCGGGTGATCGAGACCGCCAAGGCGGTCAACATCCCGACCGACCAGCAGATCCTGCACGTGCTGCCGCAGGAATTCATCATCGACGGGCAGGAAGACATCCGGGAGCCGATCGGGATGAGCGGCGTGCGCCTCGAAGTGAAGGTGCACATCGTCACCGGCGCGGTGTCGGCGGCGCAGAACATCGTGAAGTGCGTGCGCCGCTGCGGCCTGGAGGTCCAGGACCTGATCCTGCAGCCGCTGGCTTCGAGCATGGCGGTGCTCACCGAAGACGAGAAGGAGCTCGGAGTGGCGCTGGTCGACGTCGGAGGCGGCACCACCGACATCGCGGTGTTCACCGGCGGTGCGATCCGGCACACCGCGGTGATCCCGATCGCGGGCGACCAGATCACCAACGACATCGCGATGGCGCTGCGCACGCCCACGCCCGAGGCCGACGAGATCAAGATGCGGCACGGCCTGGCCAAGCAGGTCCTGGCCGATCCGAATGCGCGCATCGAAGTGCCAGGACTGGGCGATCGCGGACCGAGGCAGCTGTCAAGGCAGGCGCTCGCCGCGGTGATCGAGCCGCGGGTCGAGGAACTCTACTCGCTGATCCATCAGGTGATCCGCGAATCCGGCTACGAGGAGCTGCTGTCCTCCGGAATCGTCATCACCGGAGGGTCGAGCCTGATGCCCGGAATGGTCGAGCTCGCCGAGGACATCTTCCTGAAGCCGGTCCGCATGGGCGTGCCGTCGTACACCGGCGGGCTGGCCGACGTGGTCCGCACGCCGCGCTACGCGACCGCGGTCGGCCTGCTCGAAGAGGCGCGCGCGCAGCGGATCCGCGGCCGCAAGGCGGCCGAGCAGTCGGGCTCTTTCCGCGAAACGATGCGCCGGATGAAGGAGTGGTTCCTCGGGAACTTCTGAGGCGAC
>JAHEDO010000129.1 GCA_024641185.1 Burkholderiaceae bacterium
CAGCCGGATCATGGACGCGGACTTCGCAGCCGAGACCGCCGCGCTCACCCGCGCGCAGATCCTGCAGCAGGCAGGCAACGCGATGCTCGCTCAGGCCAACCAGATCCCGCAGAACGTGCTGCAGCTGCTGCGCTAGCGCCGGCAGTCCGAAGCGACGGCAAAACCCGGCCGCGGCCGGCGCGCGACGAAGTCGCGGGCCGCCTGCGGTCGCGTCCGTTGCGCACGCGATACGCCCGGGACGAAACGCGCCGCCCTTCGGACCGCTCGGCGACGGCTTACTGAATCGAAGAGGAGACCCCCATGGCTACTTCCGTCACCGGCATGAGCACGATCGACGTCAATAGCATCGTCTCGCAGCTGATGACCGTGGAGCGTCAGCCGCTGCAGGCCTTGCAAAAGACGCTGTCCGGCATCCAGACCAAGATTTCGGCCTTCGGCAAGCTCCAGAGCCAGCTCTCCAGCTTCCAGTCCGCGGTTCAGAGCCTCAAGGACGTGCAGACCTGGAAGGCCGCTATCGCCACCAGCAGCGACGAGACGGCGGTGAAAGCCACTGCACGCTCGGGCGCGCTGAACGGCGGCTATACGCTCGTGGTCGATCACCTCGCGCAACGCCAGACGATTGCGAGCGGCGCGTACGCCGATTCCGCGGCCGTGGTCGGTGGCGGCACGCTCACGCTGCAACTGGGCACCTACGCCTCCGATCCCGTTTCCTTCGTCGCCGACCCCGACCGGGCGCCGGTTGGGATCACGATCGCCGCCGGCTCCACCGTCGCGCAGGTGCGCGACGCGATCAACGCCGCCGGCGCCGGGGTCAGCGCTTCGCTCGTGAACGACGCCTCCGGCACCAGGCTCATGATCCGGTCCACCGACACCGGAGCGGCGAACGCCTTTCAACTCACGGCCAGCGGCGACGCGGGACTCGCGGATCTCGCGTTCAACCCGGCCGCGCCGACCGCGACGTCGATGGCGATGACGCAGGCCTCGCAGGACGCGGCACTCACGATCAACGGCCTCGAGATCAGCTCGGCGAGCAACAAGCTCGACGGCGTGGTCGAGAACATGGTGTTCGACTTGAAGCGCAGCGGCGAGACCAGCGTCGAGGTGGACGTGACCGGTGACGCCGCCTCGATGCGCGCGGAGGTCGAGAAGTTCGTGAGCGCCTGGAACGACCTGAACAAGACCATCGCCGACCAGACCAAGTACGACGCCGGATCGAAGGTGGCCGGTGTGCTGCAGGGCAACGGCACGGTCGTCTCGGTGCAGCGGCAACTGCGCAACCTGCTCACCCAGTCGGTGGACGGCGCCACGCTGTCGCGGCTCTCCGAGGCCGGCATCGAGCTGCAGCGCGACGGTTCGCTCAACATCAAGGGCAGCAAGCTCGACGCGGCGCTCGCCAACCCGGCCAACGTCCAGGCACTGTTCTCGGCCACCGGAACCGGCGGCGCGGAGGGCATCGCGCGACGCTTCGACACGTTGCTCGGTTCGCTGCTCGGGATCGACGGCGCGGTCACTGGCGCGACCGACACGCTGCGCTCTCGACAGCAGGGGGTCACCCGCCAGCAGGACGCGCTCGAAGTGAGGATGACGCTGATCGAGGCGAGGCTGCGCCGGCAGTATGTTGCACTCGATGCACAGCTGGCGCAGATGGGTAGCGCGTCGGCGCTGATCGCGCAGAGATTCGGGCAGGGTTGACACGCTGTTCGCACTCAAGCGCGCGCTCGCAGGGTCGATATCAAGGGGGACAGTCACCGCAGGAGTCCCCCAAGATGTTTGCCCCGTACCGAAGTCACGCCAGCGCCTATCGCCAGCTCGACGTCGAAACCTCGCTCGAAGACGCCTCACCCCATCGGATGATCGAACTGCTCTACGACGGCGCGATCGACGCGATCCGCCGGGCAATTTCAGCCATCTCGCGCGGCGAGGTCGCCGCGCGCGGCGAAGCGGTCGGGCGCGCGATTCGCATCATCGACGAAGGGCTGAAGGCCTCGCTCGACGCCCGGGCCGGCGAAGTGGCCGAGCGGCTGCGCTCGCTGTACGACTACATCGGCCGACGACTTCTCACCGGGTCGGCGTCCAACGACGTCCGGGCACTCGAGGAGGCGATCGCGTTGATTGAAGAACTGCGTGGCGCCTGGAGCCAGATCCCCGCGGAAGCCCGGCGTGGGCCGGCGCACGCCGCACACCGCTAACCGGGGCCGACGCGATGAGAACCGACCCCCTGGCGCGCTATCGCGCCCTGCAGGGACACTGCCAGCAGATGCTCGAAGCGGCAAGAAGCGAGGACTGGGAGGGCCTGCAGCAGCTGGGCCGGGAGTCCGGCGTCCTGGTCGCCAGGCTGCACCGCACCGCGTGCACGATCGACGAGAACGCGCGCCGCGAGAAGTTCCGGATCCTGCGTCGCATCGTCGAAATCGACGCCGAGATTCGTCATATTTCCCAGCCCTGGACGCGAACCGTCGACAGCCTGCTCGATGCGCGCAGCGCGCTGCGGCGAGGGCACGGGGCCTAGTGCCGAGGCACTCCGGGGCCTGCCGCCGCCCAAGGGTAGCGCCCGAGCACGCCAGGCCGGCTTCAGCTTCGTGTCGATAGACCTCGAATCCTCGCGCGCGTTGCTGGAGCGCTTCTCCGTCACGGCAAGACTCGAGGTGCGCGCGGCGATCGAGGACCTGGTGCGCGCCGGGGCACCGATCACGCTCCATCCGGCCGAAACCCCGCCCGAACCCTTCGAATCGCGACTGCTCGCGATCGAGCGCGAGACGATCCTGCTCGAGGCCGGCAGCGATGCGCGGCACGCGCACGAGATCGCCCGCGCGGGACCTGCCACCGTGGTCGGGCTTCTCGATCGCCTCAAGCTCCAATTCGAGACCACCGAACTGTTCGTGCATGCCAGCGGGTCGATGCTCGTGTGCCCGTTGCCACGGCGCGTCGCGAGAATCCAGCGTCGCGACGCCTACCGGGTGCGGCCCGGCGCGCCCCGGCCGGCGCAGTGCGTGCTGCGCTTTGCCGACCACACCCAGCGCGTGTACGCGGTGCTCGACATCAGCGCCACCGGCGTCGCGATCAAGCTCGACCCGAGCGAGGCGCCGCCGGCAATCGGGCAGCGTTGGCAGCACTGCCGCATCGAGGCACCCGGTTATCCGGCGATTCCTTGCGAGCTGGAAGCGCGCTTTCTCGGCGACTCGCTGTCCGGGGAAGCCGCCGGCGCCCGACTGGGCTGCCAGTTCGTACGCCCGCCCCCGGAAGTGCAGCGCGCGCTGCAGGTTTATGTCATGGACGTGGAGCGCGGGCGCCCTCCGCCCGAACCAGGCGCTACACCTGCATGTTCATGATGTCGGAGTAGGCGGCCACGAGCCGGTTGCGCACCGACATCGCGGCCTGAAAGCCGATCTGGGCCTTCTGCATCGCGATCATCGTGTCCTCGAGGCTCACCGATTCGACTCCCATCTGGAACTGGCGCTGCAGCGTGGCTGCGCTGTCCTGCGCCTCGCTCACCGACTTGAGCGCCTTGTCGAGCGCCGAGGTGAAATTGGCCGCGGAACCGCCGGCGGCACCCGCCGTGCCGCCCAGTGCGCCGGCCGTGCCTGCGGCCTTCGCGCCCTGCAGCCCCTGAAGCGCGGCACCGGCAAGAAGTTTCAGTTCCATCGCGCTTGCTCCCTGTTGCCCCCCGCTGTGTGGCGGTGAATGGGTGTTGGCTCGAGACTTTATCCAATGCTCCCAGCGCACAGGCGCGAAATAGCAGCCGGATGCGCCGCTATTTCCGGCTTTGAGGCCCTCAAGTTCTACGGACAATCACTTCGTCGATCCCACCGCCGAGCTCAGAACACGCATGGACACCGCACTGGCGACACACAGCGCCCCCGCCGCCCCGGCGAGCGCGCTCGTCAATCTCCCCGTCAAGCAGATCCTGATGTTGCTGTTCGGGCTCGTGGCCCTGGCGGCGATCGTGGTCGCGGGAATCAACTGGGCGCGCACACCCGACTACAGGGTGCTGTTCGCGAACCTCTCGGATCGCGACGGCGGGTCGGTGGTGGCGGCGCTGGCGCAGATGAATGTCCCCTACCGCCACACCGAAGGTGGCGGCGCGATCATGGTGCCGGCCGACAAGGTCCACGACGTGCGGCTCAAACTTGCCTCGCAGGGTCTGCCGCGCGGCGGCACGGTGGGCTTCGAGCTGATGGAAACACAGCGTTTCGGCGTCACGCAGTTCCAGGAGCGGCTGAACTTCCAGCGCGGGCTCGAGGGCGAGCTCACGCGCTCGATCCAGTCGCTGTCGGCCGTGCAAAGTGCGCGCGTGCACCTCGCACTGCCGGCCCAGAACGGCTTTCTGCGCGAGCAGCAAAAGCCCTCGGCGTCGGTGCTGCTCACGCTGCGCAGCGGACGCACCCTCGACCGCTCGCAGATCGCCGGCATCGTCCACCTGGTCGCGGCCTCGATTCCGGAGCTCAACCCCAAGCAGGTCAACGTGATCGACCAGACCGGCGCGCTGCTCTCGGCCGGCACCGAGGCGGGCGGCACCGGGCTCGACCCGAACCAGCTCAACTACATCCGCCAGATCGAAACGGGTTACATCCAGCGCATCACCGACATCCTCGAGCCGATCCTGGGACGCGAGAACGTGCGCGCGCAAGTCAGCACCGACGTCGACTTCACCCAGAGCGAATCCACCGCCGAGCAATATCGCCCGAACCAGGGCGCCGAGCCCGCCGCGATACGCAGCCAGCAGGTAACCGAGGCCAACGAAAAGGCGGGCGGCACGACCGCGCAGGGAATCCCCGGTGCGTTGTCGAACCAGCCGGCCGCGCAGGCGCGAGCCCCGGTCAACGGTCCGGCGCAAGCCCCGCAGGCCGCGGCGCCGGCGGGCGCGGGCGCCAACGCCACCAGCGGACGACGCGAAGCGCTGACGAACTACGAAGTGGACAAGACCGTGCGCGTGACGCGTAACAGCACCGGCAACATCAAGCGCGTGACGGCGGCGGTGGTCGTGAACCACCGCAAGACGGTCGCCGCCGACGGCAAGGTGAGCTGGACCCCTCTCGAACCGGCCGAACTCGAGAACATCAACGCGCTCGTGCGCGAGGCGATCGGCTTCTCGAAAGAGCGCGGCGACTCGATCAACGTGGTGAACGCCCCGTTCTCGCGCGAGGAGCCGCCCAAGGAAGTCGAGCTTCCGCTCTGGAAGCAGCCCGAGAACGTCGCTATGGCCAAGGAGTCGGGCCGTTACCTGGGCATGCTCGTGCTCGCACTGGTCGTGATCTTCACCGTCATCCGTCCGGCACTGAAGACGATGCACGTGCGGCCTGCCGGTGCGCGGGCGGGTGGGGGCGCCGTCGGTCAGCTCAGTGCACGCGTAGAGAACGACGTCGCATTGCCTGCACCGCCGGGCGTCGCCCTAAGCGGCACGCAGATCGGCGCGCGGGATGCGGCGCTCAAGCTCGCGCGCGACGATCCCGGAGCGGTGGCGAGCGTCGTGCGCTCGTGGGTCACCAAGGAAGCCTGATTCCTGCCGAACGCGGCAGTTCTCTGAAAGAAGCGGAACATGGACGACGAAGGCCTGGTTGACGGTGCGATCCTCCTGCTCACGCTGGGCGAGGAGGCTGCGGCCGAGGTGTTCAAGCACCTCACGCCGAAGGAAGTGCATCGCCTGGGCGAGGCGATGTCACGCCTGAAGTCGACCACGAGGGACCAGGTCGAAGGCGTGCTCGAGCGCTTCCGCATGGCGGCTGAGCAGCGCAGCCCGCTCGTGAGCGACACCGACGGCTACGTGCGCAACGCGCTCACGCGCGCGCTGGGCGAAGACAAGGCCGGGCTGCTGATCGACCGCATCATGCACGGCGACGACATCTCCGGCATCGAAAGCATGAAGTGGATGGACGCGTCTTCGATCGCCGAGCTCGTACGCAACGAGCACCCGCAGATCATCGCGACCATCCTGGTGCACCTGGAACGCGACCAGGCGAGCGGCGTGCTCATGCACCTGGCCGAGCGGCTGCGCAACGACGTGGTGCTGCGGATCGCGACCATCGACAGCATCCAGCCCAGCGCGCTCAAGGAGCTCAACGAAGTCCTGTCCGCGGTTCTCTCCGGCAACGACCGCGTCAAGAAGACGCGTCTGGGCGGGGCCAAGGCGGCGGCTGAGATGCTCAACTTCATGGGCGGTGGCCAGGACCAGGTCGTGATCGAGGCGATCCGCGAGACCGAGCCCGATCTCGCACAAGTCATCGTCGACCAGATGTTCACCTTCGACGACCTGATCAAGGTCGACGACAAGGGCGTGCAGGCGCTGCTGCGCGAGATCCAGACTGACCAGCTGGTGGTCGCGCTGAAGGGCGCCGACCCCGAACTTCGCGAGAAAGTATTCCGCAACATGAGCCAGCGTGCCGCCGAGACGCTGCGTGAAGACCTCGAGTCGCGCGGACCGGTGCGTATCTCCGAGGTCGAGGAACAACAAAAGGAAATCCTCAAGGTCGCCCGACGGCTCGTCGACGAAGGCCAGTTGATGATCGGCGGCAGCGGCGGCGAGGATGCCTATGTCTAGCCGCATCATCGGCGCCGAAGACCTCACCGAGGTTCGTCCCTTCAATCTTTCCGAGATCAGCGGCGAGGACACGCCCCCGGACGAGGACAGCCTCTATGGCGACGACCCGGCCTATCTGGCCGGGCGACGGCGCGGCCAGCGCGAGGGTTTTCGGCAGGGCGTCGAGACCACGCAGAAACAGGCCGCGCGCGACCGCGCGCGCGACCGCAGCACGGCCGAGCAATCGCTCGGCGCGCGTGCGGTGCAACTGGCCGCCGCGCTCGCCGAACAGTTCGCGGCGCTCGAGCAGTCGGTGGCGGACGAAGTGGTGGACCTGGCCGTGGAGCTGGCCAGACAGACCGTACGCAAGGCGATTGCGATCGACCGCGACGCGGTGGTCACGGTGGTACAGGAGGCAGTCTCGTCGCTCATCGACGAGCGCTCGAGTTTCAGCGTCCAGCTCAACCCCGCCGATCTCGCGCAGGTCGAAGACGCGATCGGCGCGGCGCTGCGACAGCGCAACGGCCGACTCGCCGCCGACGCGTCGATCGCGCCAGGCGGTTGCCGCGTGATTTCGCCGGTCGCCGACATCGACGCCACGGTGCAGACACGGTGGCGCCGCGTGCTCGCCTCGATCGGACGCGCACAAACGCCGGGCAGCGAGGTCGTCGATGAGTGACCCGGTGCTCGACGCGGTAGCCACCAGCGCGCAGGCGACCCGGTCGGGTCGCACTCCGGTTGCGGCGCTGCTCGCGCGTTACCAGGAGTTCGCCGGCGTGTCGCAGCCGATCGCCGTCTACGGAAAGCTCGTGCGCGTGGCCGGGCTCGTGCTCGAGGCCACCGGCCTGCGTCTTCCGGTGGGCAGCATCTGCGTCGTCGACCAACCCGTCGGGTCGGACGTTGCCCCGATCGAAGCGGAGGTGGTGGGCTTCGGCGAAGACCGCCTGTACCTGATGCCCACCGGGCACATCCAGGGCCTCTCGCCAGGCGCCCGCGTGACGCCGATCGAGATGCCGGTGCGTGCGCCGCGCCTGGGTTCGGAATCGCACCCCTGGCGGCGCAATACCGACCGGATGCGTCACCTCCCGATCGGCACCGGGCTGCTGGGCAGGGTCATCGACGCGCGCGGCGAACCGCTCGACCGGCTCGGCCCACTCGAGCAGGTGAGCTCCGAGCCGATCCAGCGCAGGCCGCTGGGTGCGATGGAGCGCGAACCGGTGCGCACGCCGCTGGACACCGGAATACGCGCGATCAACGCAATGCTCACGGTCGGGCGCGGGCAGCGACTCGGTCTTTTCGCCGGCGCCGGCGTGGGCAAGAGCGTCTTGCTCGGCATGATGGCGAGGTTCACCGAGGCGCAGGTGATCGTCGTGGGCCTGATCGGCGAGCGCGGCCGCGAGGTCAAGGAGTTCGTCGAGGACATTCTCGGCGCCGAAGGCCTGCGCCGCTCGATCGTGGTCGCGGCGCCTTCCGATTCTCCGCCACTGCTGCGCATGCAGGGCGCCGTCTATGCCACCGCGATCGCAGAACACTTTCGCGACCGCGGGCTGCAGGTGTTGTTGCTGATGGACTCGCTCACCCGATACGCAATGGCGGCACGCGAGGTGGCGCTGGCGATCGGCGAACCGCCCGCCACCAAGGGCTATCCGCCGTCGGTTTTCGCGCGCCTGCCGCAGCTGGTCGAACGCACCGGCAACGGCGGTCAGGGGCGAGGCTCGATCACCGCGTTTTACACCGTGCTCGCCGAAGGCGACGACCAGAACGATCCGATCGCCGACGCCGCGCGTTCGTTTCTCGACGGGCACTTCGTGCTGTCACGCGCGCTCGCCGACAGCGGCCACTACCCCGCGATCGACATCGAGCAATCAGTGTCGCGCGTGATGCACAACGTGACCGACACGCAACACCAGCAGCTCGCGCGCCGCGTGAAGGCGCTATGGTCGCGCTACCAACGCAGCCGCGATTTAATCTCGGTGGGCGCCTACGTTGCCGGCACCGATCCGGAAATCGACCAGGCGATCAACCTGCACCCGCGCATCGCCGAGATGCTGCACCAGAGCATGCACGAGTGCAGCACGCTCGCGCAGGCACGCGACGCGCTGGACACGCTGCTCGCTCCGCAGGGTGACCGATGACACGCCGCACGACGCTCTCGTTTCTGATCGAGCTGCAGCGCCGCGAGCGTGATCGCGTTGCCGCGCTCGCCGCGCGCGCGCGCCGCGAAGCCGAGTCGGCCACGTCGACGCTGCAGATGC